>DATJGQ010000287.1:0-2140 GCA_035494815.1 Gemmataceae bacterium | reverse complement strand
CATTGGCCGACTGGTTGACACCCAACACCTCGCCCTGTCGATGCGGGTCGCTGCGGCGAGAGACCAGTGCACTGACCGACGGATTCAGAAACGCAAACCCGGTCACCGCCACCGCGAGCGCGGCCAGGAACGCCGCAAACGGCCCGCGGTCGGCGTGGCCCGTCTCGCCGGCCAGCGCCGCCAGCAGCCCTAGCCCGCCCAGCCCCGCCAGCATCAATGCGATTCCCGCGCGGACGAATCCGACTTCACTAAATCGGTGCGCGATGGGTCGATACACGCCGCCCTGGACGAACACCAGCACGAACCCGACGTACGCGAACACAAGGAAATTGTCATCGTCGCCAAAGCCGAACGCGGACTTGGTGAGAAGCGACAGCGTCGATTCGAAATTCGCGAACCCGAAGGTCGCGAGGAAATAGGTGACCACGAGCAGGCCGATGGTCGGCGTCCGCAGAACGGTAACCAGATTGTGGATGTTGAGCCAGCCGCGGCGCTCGCTCGGCCGGCCGGCGATCCGCGTCTCCGGCAGTAGCATCATGCCGAGCAGCAGGGCGATCAGCGACAGCCCGGCCGCGACGTAGCCCACCGCCCCGTGCCCCTGTTGCGGCAACATCTTGACGGCCGCGAACGCGATCAGCGGTCCGAATGTGAAGCCGACCCCAAACGCCGCGCCAATCAGGGCCATGCCGCGCTTGCGACCTTCCGGCGGCGTGCAGTCGGCGATCACCGCAGCGGCCGTCGCGATCGTCGCCCCTGCGATTCCCGCGCCGATCCGCGACAGGAACATCAGAGCGATCGCCAACGACGATTCCGACGGATCGATCGTCGCCGCGTACCCGAAGAGCGTGTAGAAGATGACCGAACCGAACAGCCCGATCAACAGAATCGGCCGACGGCCGATGCGGTCCGATACGCGGCCCCAGAGCGGCGCGAAAATGAATTGCATCGCCGAAAACGACGAGAAGAGCAGACCGATGGTCAGCCCTTCGATGCTCTTCGGCCGGCCTCTCAGATACTCCTCGGCGATCCGCGGCAACAGCGGCAGCACGATCGCGAAGCCGAGCAGGTCAATGACGACGACCAGAAAGACGATCAGCAATGCGGAGCGCGGGGCGGTCTGTGTCGGGGCGGGCGTGACGGCAACGTCATCCATAGCTGAGAAGATACCAATTCGCCGCCGTCGGCGGCCAGCCCGCAAACCCGGTTGAAGCGGCAGACCTTGCCGCGGTGCAGCTCGCGCGGCCAAAATACGCGGACGCTCTCCGTTTGACGGTTGCCGCCTGGCCGGCGATGCTTGACACTGACGACGGAACGTCCCGAGTCCCGAGCACCATCATGCACACCACCGAACCGGCCGTGACCGCGCATCCCTCGCTCAATGCCGGTCCGCGGACGGCCTTCCTCGTCGTGGACACCGAGAGCGTGCCCGACGGCCGGCTGCTCGGGCAAGTCAAATACCCGGGCGACTGCCTCTCCCCGGACGACGCCATCACCAAGGCTCAGGACGAAGCTCGGCAAGCGTCGAGTACCGGCTCCGACTTCCTACCGGTTTGCTTTCAGACGCCGATCGCGGTTTGTGTCGTCCGGGTCGCGAGCGATTTCAGTATTCAGAACGTCTCGTGTCTCGACGCGCCGCAGTTTCGGCCGGCGGAGATCGTCCGCAAATTCTGGGTCGGCGTCGAGATGTACCAGCGGGTCAAGCTGGTGACGTTCAACGGCCGCGGGTTCGACATGCCGCTTCTGGAACTCGCCGCGTTCCGCTACGGGTTGAGCCTGCGCGACTACTGCCAGTCCAGCCGCAATCGCTTCAACGGCAACCACGTCGACCTGCTCGACTGGGTGACGAATTTCGGCGCGTGCCGCCTGCCCGGCGGGCTCAATTTGCTGGCAAAGATGCTCGGCAAACCAGGCAAGACCGAGGTCAGCGGCGATCAGGTCTACCGCATGTACCGCGAGGGCCGGCTGCAGGAGATCAATGACTACTGCCTCTGCGACACGCTCGACACGTATTTCGTGTTCCTGCGGACGCGGGTCGTAACCGGCGACATCACGACCGATCAGGAGCAGGAGTTGGTCAAGACCGCGCGCGAGTATCTGGAGGGGAAGACCGGCGAGATTCCGGCGCTCCGGACATACCTCG
>DATJGQ010000286.1:0-2232 GCA_035494815.1 Gemmataceae bacterium | reverse complement strand
AGCGCCCGAGCGCGTGAGAGTCCTCGGGGCGCTTACGCGACCCCGCTCGCCAAAACGATTCATTTCACCGTGAATACCACGTCGCCCGTGCCCGCGTTCCCCGCCGCGTCGCGGACCCGCAGCATCAGCACGTGCGTGCCCGGCTTGAGCGCCTCGGTCGTGAACCGGAACGTCTCCTTCTTCGAGTCGAACAGTCCGTCTTCGGGGAAGAGGCTCTCCCACTTGCGGCCGTCGATCGAGTACGACGCCGCCGTCAGCCGGACCATCGAGTCGGTCGCCTCGGCGGCGATCACCCCTTTGCCGCCTTCGATCGAAATCACCTTCGCAGTCACCGTCGGCGGTTCGTGGGCGACCGCGACCGGGCCGCTAATGCGCTCGGCCGTGAGCGCCTCCGACTCGGGGTTGTCCGGCCGGTCGCAGGCGACCACCTTCACGCGATAAATGCCTGCCGGCGTCGTCGTCGTGTCCCAGTCGTATTCGGGTTTTGTGAGCCCCTCATCAAGCAGGATCCAATCGGCCCAGCCTTCCTTGCGGACGAAGACGGTGTATGTCAGCTCGTCTTCGTTCGGGTCGGTGGCCTTCCATTTGAAGGTGAGTCGCTTCGGCTCTCGTGCGGGAACGGCGTCGAGGTCCGGCACGTCCAGCGCGGTCAACTCGGGAGCCTGGTTCGCGGTGGCATAACGGACGGTGAGGCGATGCAGGGTCGGCGTCGCGGCGGGATCGTCCGTCGAGAGGCTAACACGGTATTGCAGGTAACGGGCGGCCGGGGCGGCGGCGGTCGCATTTGTGGGGTTGGTCTGCTCGGCGGACCAGTCACTCCAGGTCTCGTCCGGGTCGGCGACGGGACCGCTGCGGAACGCAACACTCAGCCGCGTACCGGCCGGAAGATCGGCGTGCCAGCTCATCGCGCCGAAACGGCTGACGAGTTTGGCGTCGAGGACTTCGGAAAGAATCGTGCCGCTCGCGGTGTAGCCCGAAGAGAGCGTGTAAAGTTTCCCAGGATCGCCCGTGGCGACGACGAGCGAGCCGTCGCGGCGACGGAGGAGCTTGTGAACCTGGCCGTGGTCGAGCCGCGCGAGTTCGGTGCGCTCGCGGTTGGCCTCGTTGACCTCGATCAGTTGCCCGTCCAGCCCGGTCGCGACGAGGACTCGGTCCACAGAGCGATGCAGGCCGAGGACGAGTTTCTTGTCGCGGTAGAGTTCGCGGAAGGCACCGTCGGGGGCGATCCGGTAGACGGAATTCTCGCCCGCGGTCGGGACGCTCGGCGCCGACACGGCGTGGCCGCGGTCGCTGTCGCGATCCCGACTCAGCGATGCCGTCGTGGCCGCGGGCTTCGTGTCGTCGATCGAACGGCGGGCGGCGACTTGCACGATCGCCGACGGCTCCGAGTCGGTTGCGAAAGCGGTCGCACCATCGCCGTTGGACGAACCGCCGGAGCGCTTCCGGGCGGGAGCAGCGGTCCCGGCGTAGACCGCGCCGTCGGCGACCGCGAGGGCCCGCACCTCCGGCTGGTTCGCCTGAAACAATACACGGGCGGTTCCATGGGCGTCGATTCGGTAGACGAGACCATCTTTGTCCGTGCCGGCGAAGAGCACGTCGTTGTCGCCGCGAGCGAGACTCAGAATGTGCTCCTGCCGGGCTTGGAACATGACGACCGCCTGATGATCGGGCGTGACCTTGTAGACGCGGCCGTGTGGCCCCGTGCCGACGAAGAGCGTGCGCCCGTCCGCGGCGACGACGAGTGCCCAAATGTAATTCTCCGGCGTCGCACAGACGACGCGGGTCGCACCGTCCGCGGCGATGCGAACGATCCGACCGCCCGGGCCGGTGCCGGCGTAGATCGCGCCGTCGCCGCCGAGGGCGAGGCAGAGCACCTGGCTGTCCGGCCCAGCGTAGGCGACGCTGACATCACCCGCCGGCGTGACTTTGTAGATCTTGCCCTCGTCGCCGGTGGCGACGAACAGGTTTTCTGTGGCGTCTTCGACGACGTCCCAGACGTGTGCGGCGTCGATGCCGTTGACGGGCGTCAGTCGCCGGGCGAGTCGTACCGCGCCCTCGGTGCTGACGACGGCCTGCCTCAACTGGGCCTTGTCGTAATCAGCCGGCGCGTGCGCGGTCCAGGACTTGACCTTGCCGGCGAACACCGGCGTGGCCAGAGAGAGGAGCAGAGCGATCGCGCCGATCGACTTCATAACAGGCATCCTTTCCTCTCCTCGTTCCCGAGATCCGCTT
>DATJGQ010000285.1:0-6181 GCA_035494815.1 Gemmataceae bacterium | reverse complement strand
AGCTTGCCGGTGAGTTCCTTGGTCTCGGTCCGCGGGTTGTACGGCCGCGTCTGCGGTTTCAGGACGCCGGAATAGACCCGCACGAAAAACCGCTCGCCGTTGGGGTGCGCGACGACTTTGAACACCATCGCACAGAACGGCTCCTTCGTGTCCGGCTTGCGCGTCTCTTGTTTTTCGGGCTTCTTCGGGTTCACGCCCACGACGGGCGGCCGTTCGATCGGGTTGGGCAGGAAATCACAAACCGCGTCGAGGAGCGGTTGGATGCCGATGTGTTCCCGGCCGGATCCGCAGAGCACGGGCTGGATGATCCGCTTGAGCGTCTGTTCGCGGATCAGTTGCCGCACGCGCTCCGGCTCGACCGGCTTGCCTTCGAGGACCGCCGACGTGATCAGATCTTGCTCGTCGTTCTGAGTCAGCACGTCGAAGAGTTGCTCGCGGTATGACCGCGCGTCGGCCTGGAATTCGGCAGGAATTTGGCTCCGCTTGACCGTCTTGCCGAGATCGGTTTCGTCGAAGTGGAGCGCCGTCATGGCGATCAGGTCGATGATGCCGGAGAACGGCGTCGGACTGTCCTTGATCGAACCGGACCCGATCGGGATGTTGATCGCGACCGGCTTCGCTTCGAGCCGTTCGGCGATCTCGTTGAGGACGTTCGCGAAGTTGGCGCCGACGACGTCCATCTTGTTGACAAACACCAGCCGCGGCACACCGTACTTGTTCGCCTGCCGCCAGACCGTTTCCGATTGGGCCTCGACGCCTTTTTGCGCGTCGAAGACGACGACCGCCCCGTCGAGGACGCGGAGGGAGCGTTCGACTTCCGCGGTGAAGTCCACGTGGCCGGGCGTGTCGATCAGGTTGATCGTGTGGCCGCGCCAGTCGAACGGGATGCACGCGGAATAGATGGTGATGCCGCGTTCCTGCTCTTCGGCGTCGTAGTCGGTTTCGGTCGTACCGGCGTCGACGGTGCCGAGCTTGTGCTTGGCGCCGGCGTAGTAGAGCAGGTGCTCGGTGGTCGTGGTC
Source organism: Gemmataceae bacterium (assembly GCA_035494815.1). Classification (GTDB taxonomy): domain Bacteria; phylum Planctomycetota; class Planctomycetia; order Gemmatales; family Gemmataceae; genus DATJGQ01. The sequence goes on along the minus strand of DATJGQ010000285.1, from coordinate 5,161 downwards.
TTGCCCGCGTCGATGTGCGCGATCACGCCGAGGTTGCGGATCCGGGTCAAGTCGTATTCGGACTTCGGCGCGGCCATCAAAACTCGTCCTTCGTCAGTCGTCCTTAGTCCTTTGTCGGAAAGTTGCCGGTCGCCGGCAAACAAAATGGCCCTTGGCGGTGCCGAATTCGTCGCGGCGCCCGCCAAGGACCAAGGACTAATGACCAATGACTACCAGGCGAAGTGGGAGAACGCCTTGTTGGCGTCGGCCATCTTGATGGTGTTCTCGCGCTTGGCCATCGCCTCGCCCTCGCGGCGGTAGGCGGCCATCAACTCGTCCGCGAGACGCTGGAACATCGGCTTGCCGGCCTTGCCGCGGGCCGCGCCGATGATCCACCGCAACGACAGGCTCTGTTGCCGGATGCGGTTGACCTGCATCGGCACCTGGTAGGTGGCGCCGCCGACCCGCCGGCTGCGGACCTCGACGCTCGGCTTGACGTGCTCGACCGCCTGGGTGAACACCTCGATCGGCTCCACGTCCGGCATGCGCTTCTTGATCTGGTCGAGGGCGTCGTAGAAGCACCGCTGGGCGGTCGACTTCTTGCCGTCCCACATCAGGCAGTTGATGAACTTGCTCGCGAGGACCGAGTTGTACTTCGGGTCCGGTTTCAGGTGCGTGTAGCTGGCGGTCCGTTTGCTGGCCATGGTTCGCTCAGTTGATCGATGGTTCGGGGATTCGGGCGGGCGGGTGCACCGGGCGGACGTCGTGCACCGTGCCGTTGGGTTCGAACAGGAGTTTGTTCATGTGCCCGCAGCACGGGCACGGGATGACGACGCTCGCCAGGATCCTGGCCTTGCCGTCCAAATGTTGACCTTCGCACTGCACCGTCACGCCGATCGCCTGATGACAGGCGTGGCAGGCGAAGTCCAGGTTCACCTTCAATTCCGTCATGGAGAAAAGCCTCTAATGATTTCAGATTTCAGATTGCAGATTGCAGATTGAAACACCAGTCTTCAATCTGCAATCTGAAATCTGAAATCTGAAATCCCAGCTACTTCCCTTCCCTCTTGGCACCGTACTTCGAGCGGGCCTGTTTACGGTCGGCCACGCCCTGCGAGTCCAGCACGCCACGGATGATATGGTAGCGCACGCCCGGCAGGTCGCGGACGCGGCCGCCGCGGACGAGCACGATCGAGTGCTCCTGCAGGTTGTGCCCTTCGCCGGGAATGTACGCCGTCACTTCGATGCCGTTGGAGAGCCGGACGCGGGCGACCTTGCGGAGCGCCGAGTTCGGCTTCTTGGGCGTCATCGTCTTCACTTGCAGGCAGACGCCGCGCTTCTGCGGACAGCCCTGCACAGCGGGGTGTTTCGGCTTCGCGCGCACCGGCCGCCGCGCCCTGCGGACTAACTGATTGATCGTCGGCATGCCAACTCCGTCAACGTTGAACCGAAACAGGGTGGTTCCGGTTCAGGATATCAATAGCGGCGGCGTCGCCCACTCTTTAGGGATAGAACGTCATTCGCCCGCCGGGGCCGCCTCGGTATCTTCCACGACTTCCTCGCCGAGCAGGTCGGCCTCCTCCGACAGGGGCGGGGCGTTGATCCGCACCTCGCTGTCCTGAAAGAGCCGGAATCCCGTGCCCGCGGGGACGAGGTGGCCGAGGATGACGTTCTCCTTGAGCCCGACGAGGTGGTCGACCTTGCCGGCCAGCGCCGCCTCGGTGAGCACCTTGGTCGTCTCCTGGAAGCTCGCCGCGGAGATGAAACTCTCCGACTGCACGGCCGCCTTGGTGATGCCCAACAGCACCGTCGAACTCGTCGCAGGGATCGGCTTGGAGTAGGTCGGCGCGGTACCGTTCTCGGCCTCGACGCGGGCCTTCTCCTCGTCGTACGAATCGCGGGCGACGATCTTGCCCTCTTCGAAGTGCGACTCGCCCTTCGACTTCACCTTCACGGCCTCCTTGACCAGCCGTTCGTTGATCTTGAGGAACTCGAACTTGTCCATCACCGAGCCGGGCAGCAGGCTGGTGTCGCCCTTCTCCTCCACCTTCACCTTGCGGAGCATCTGGGCGACGATGATCTCGATGTGCTTGTCGTCGATGTCCACCCGCTGGCTGCGGTAGACCGATTGGACTTCACGAACGAGGTAGTGCTGCACCGCCTCAATGCCGCTGATCCGTAGGATGTCGTGCGGCACGAGCGGGCCGTCGACGAGCGGGTCGCCGGCCTTGACGTAGTCGTTCGTGTGCACCCGGAGGTGGGCCGTGTTCGGCACCTGGTGTTCTTTTTCCGCGCCGACCGGCTTGCCGAGCGCGTCCTCCGCCTGGACCCAGACGAGACGCTTGCCGCGCTTCCGATCGCCGATCCGCACCTTGCCGGAGACTTCGGCCATGACGGCCGGGTCGCGCGGCTTGCGGGCCTCGAAGATTTCCGTCACCCGCGGCAGACCGCCGGTGATGTCCTGGGTCCGCGACGCTTCGCGGGGCGTCTTGGCGAGCATCGTGCCGGCGGAGATCGTGTCGCCCTCACGGACTTCGAGGTACGCGCGTTCGGGGATGTAATAGGCGTCGAGCGTCTGGCCGCGGTCGTCCTCGATGACGACCTGCGGGTGCAGCTCGCCCTTGTGCTCCATGATCACGAACCGCTTGGCGCCCGACGCGTCCTGCTCCTCGCGGAGCGTTTCGCCCTTGTTGATGTCCTGGTACCGCACCCGCCCGCCGCGCTCGGCGAGGATCGGCGTCATGTGCGGGTCCCAGCGGCAGATCACCTGGCCGGGCTGAACATCGTCGCCTTCGTCCACGAGCAGGACCGCCCCGTTCGGGACGACATACGATTCCAGCTGTTTCTCCTTCGGGCCGAGGATCTGCACCTCGCCGTTTCGGGTTAAGGCGACGCGGTCGCCCTGACTGTTGACCACGGCGATGAGCCGCTCGAATTTGATCGTCCCGGCCTTCCGCGGTTTAACCTCGCTTTCGACGATCTCGCCCTTGGCCACGCCGCCGATGTGAAAGGTCCGCATGGTCAACTGCGTGCCCGGCTCGCCGATCGACTGGGCGGCGATAATGCCGACCGCCATGCCTTCCTCGACCATCGCACCCGTGGCGAGGTCCATACCATAGCACAAGCGGCAGACGCCCAGCGGCGCCTGGCAGGTCATCGGGCTGCGGACGACCACCTTGTCGATATTCATCTGCTCGATCTTGCGGGCCATGTCCGGGGTGATCATCTCGTTCTCGTCGACGATGAGTTCCCCGCCGACGGTCGCGATGGGGTTGCGGGCCACCCGCCCGCGGAGCGAATCGGCCAGGCTCCGCTCGACCTCCTCACCCTTGTAGAGCACGCCCTTGGTGACGCCCTGCGTCGTGCCGCAGTCGTGCAGCGTGACGACGACGTTCTGCGCGACGTCGGCGAGCTTGCGGGTGAGATAGCCGGAGTCGGCCGTCTTGAGGGCCGTGTCCGCCAGGCCCTTGCGGGCCCCGTGCGTCGAGGAGAAGTACTCGAGCACGGTCAGGCCTTCGCGGAAGTTCGCCTTGATCGGCGTCTCGATGATCTGACCGGACGGTTTGGCCATCAGGCCGCGCATGCCGGCGAGCTGGCGGATCTGTTCGATGCCGCCACGGGCGCCCGAGTGGGCCATCAGGAAGATGGGGTTCAGGTACGGCTTACCGCCCCGCTTGTCCTCCTTGAGTTCGTTCATCATCTGCTTGGTGATCTCGTCGCGGGCCAGTGTCCACTGGTCGATCACCTTGTTGTACCGCTCTCGGTCGGTGATGATGCCGCGCTCGTATTGGCGGAGGATCTTCTCGACCTCCTTCTCCGCCTTCTTCAGCACGATCTCCTTGATGCCCGGCGTCCGCAGGTCGTCGGTCGCGAAGCTCAGGCCCGAGCGGGTCGATTCACGGAACCCGGTTTCCTTCATGCGGTCGAGCAGGTCGATCGTCTCGCGCCGGCCGAGCTGCTGGTAGCAGTCGGCGATGATGCGGCTGAGGTGTTTACTGGTCAGCGGCAGGTCGTAGAACGCCATCCGCGGGTTGAGAATGTCGTTGAAGATGACGCGGCCGACGGTGGTGCGGACGAGGCCGCTCGAATGCCGCTTCAACTCCTCGACCGCCGTCTTGTCTTTATCGACGCGGACTTCGCCAATGACCTTCTTGTCGATCGGCAGCCGCACACGGACCGGGGCGTGCACGCCGACGCGCTTGAGCGCGTACGCCGTGAACACCTCGGCGGGGCTGTGGAACTTCATGCCGTCGCCGGCCTCGACGTGGTCGCCCTCCTCGCCGCGGGCTGCGGTCAGGTAGTAGCAGCCCATCACGATGTCCTGCGACGGCGTGATGATCGGGTTACCGTTCGCCGGGCTGAAGATGTTGTTCGTCGACATCATGAGCACCGACGCTTCGACCTGCGCCTCGATCGATAGCGGCAGGTGGACGGCCATCTGGTCACCGTCGAAGTCGGCGTTGAACCCCTTGCAGACCAGCGGGTGGATGCGGATCGCGTTGCCTTCGATCAGCACCGGCTCGAACGCCTGGATGCCCATGCGGTGCAGCGTCGGGGCGCGATTGAGGAGGACCGGGTGGTTCTTGGTGACCTCCTCGAGGATGTCCCATACCTGGTCGTCCTTGCGTTCGAGCATCTTCTTGGCCGACTTGATCGTGTCGGCGTGCCCGAGGTCTTTGAGCCGGCGGATGATGAAGGGCTGGAACAGTTCGAGCGCGATCTTCTTCGGCAGACCGCACTGGTGCAGCTTGAGGTCGGGGCCGACGACGATTACGGAGCGGGCCGAGTAGTCGACCCGCTTGCCGAGCAGGTTCTCGCGGAACCGGCCCTGCTTGCCTTTGATCATGTCCGTCAGTGACTTGAGAGGGCGGTTCGACGAACCCAGGACGGGCCGTTTGCACCGGTTGTTGTCGAAGAGCGCGTCGACGGACTGCTGCAGCATCCGCTTCTCGTTGCGGATGATGACTTCCGGCGCGTTCAGGTCGACCAGCTTCTTGAGCCGGTTGTTGCGATTGATGATACGGCGGTAGAGGTCGTTCAGGTCGCTGGTCGCGAAGTTGCCGCTGTCGAGCAAGACGAGCGGCCGCAAGTCCGGCGGGATGACCGGGATGCATTCCAGGACCATCCACTCACACTTGTTCGAGCTGTCCCGCAGGCTCTCGATGATCTTGAGCCGCTTGAC
>DATJGQ010000284.1:0-5135 GCA_035494815.1 Gemmataceae bacterium | reverse complement strand
GACCGCTACAACACCGGCCGGTTCGGGCTCGGCTGCCTGCTCGCCCGCCGGCTGGTCGAAGCCGGTGCCCGCTTCATCGAGGTGACGACCGAGTATGTCCCGTTCCTGCACTGGGACACGCACGAGAACGGCCACACGACCGCCGAGCGGATGAAGAAGGAGATCGATCGCCCGGTCGCGCAACTGATCCTCGACCTGGAAGAGCGCGGCCTCTTGAACCGCACGCTGGTGATCCTGGCGAGCGAATTCAGCCGCGACATGATGATCGAGGGCGTCCCCGGCAGCACGGCGAAGGACCAGTCGCGGGCCAAGGCCGACCGCATGGAGAAAATGATCCAGTATGGCTTGCACCGTCACTTTACCGGTTCCAGTTCCGTGTTGCTCTTCGGCGGCGGCATGAAGCGCGGCTGCCTTTACGGCGAAAGCGCTCCGGAACGTCCGTGCGTCACCACGAAGAACCCGATCACCGTCCGCGACCTGCACGCGACGATTCTGACGGCGATGGGCATCTCGCCGCGGACGGCGTTCACCGTCGAGAAGCGGCCGTTTTATGTGACGGAAGACGGCAAGGGACAATCGGTGCAGGACTTATTCGCGTGATGGCTTCACTTGGCCGCTCCCACCCGTCCTGCTAAAGTGCACTGACAATCCTGGATCGCTCCTTTTTGACGCCGGCCCGCGAAACGCGACCCGGTCCGCGCGGGTACTGTCTGTCAAACCATGAAACGACTCTTCCGCTGGCTCGTGATCCTCGGCGTGCTCGGCGTGGTCGGCTGGGGGATCGCCAGTCCGGCGGTCAAATACTGGAAAGAGCGCTCCCGCATCGTCTGGCGCGAGGCCGACGTGACGCGCGGGCGAATCGTCGCCGTCGTCAATTCCACCGGAACGATCAAGCCCGTGCGTTCGGTACTGATCGGGTCGTTCGTCTCCGGGCCGATCAAGGAGATCTTCGTCGACTTTAACGACGAGGTGAAGGCGGGCCAGATGATGGCGCAGATCGACCCGCTCCTCTACAAGGCGAACGTCGCCCGGGACGCGGCCACGCTCGCCACCAAGAAGGCCGACATCGAACGGGTCAAGGCGCAACTCCAGCAGGCGATCAACGATCAGGCCCGGTCGAAGGCGCTACGGGCGGAAAATCGCCTCTTCATTTCCGACGCGGAGATGGACCAGTTCCGGTACAAACGCGAGTCGCTGGCGGCCGAGCTGGGCGTCGCGGAGGCCTCGGTGGAGCAGGCCCAGGCGAGCCTCGATAGCTCGCAGGCGAATCTCGACTACACGAAGATCCGTGCGCCCGTGGACGGCGTGGTCATCGACCGCAAGGTCGATCCCGGGCAAACCGTCGCCGCGTCGTTCCAGACGCCGGAACTGTTCACCGTCGCCCCGGACATGCGGAAGGAGATGCGCGTCTTCGCGTCGGTGGACGAGGCGGACATCGGCCTGATCCGCTCCGCCCAGCAGGCGGGGCAGCCGGTTCACTTTACCGTGGACGCATACCCGGACGACCTGTTCGAGGGGAAGATCTTCGAAATTCGCAAGAATTCGACGACCACGCAGAACGTCGTCACCTATCCGGTCGTGGTGTCCGCACCGAATCCGGAGCTGAAGCTCCTGCCCGGGATGACGGCGACCATTTCGTTCCAGGTCGGCGAGGCGAAGAACGTGCTCCGCATCCCGAACGCGGCGCTGCGGTTCTACCCGCAGCGCGAGCAGGTGCGCAAGGACGATCGGAAGATCCTGGAAGGCGTCACGACCGGAGCGCCGGACGAGGACCAGGAGAACACTGTCCGCTCCGCCGAGGAAAAGGCGGACATCCGCCGCAACCGCAACCGCCGGCATGTGTGGGTCACCCACGGCGAATTGCTGCGAGCCGTCGAAGTGGTCACGGGATTGAGCGACAGCAAGTACACCGAACTGGTCTCGGGCGAACTCAAACTCGGCGACCGATTGGTGACCGGCATTCAACCGAAGAACTGGTAAGTCGTGAATCGTGATTCGTGGTTCGTGAATCGAAAACACGATTCACGAACCACGATCCACGAATCACGATCCACGATTCATGAACTTCTTCCTCACCTTCCGCGTAGCTTTGTGGGCGCTGGCCAAAAACAAGATGCGGGCCGGGCTGACCGTGCTCGGCGTCGTCATCGGCATCGCCGCGGTGACCGCGATGGTCTCGATCGGCGAGAGCATGAGCGCTCTCGTCCAAGGACAGCTCCAGGGCCTGGGCACGAACGTCATCGTCATCCAGCCGGGCAGCACGCGCAACGGCGGCGTCCGCGATTCGACCGTACCGACGCTTACCGCCGCGGACAGTGAGGCGATCGGCAAGGAGTGCCCGGCCGTGCTCGCGGCCGCCCCTTTGATCGGCGCCGGCGGGCAGGTCATCTATGGCAACGCCAACTGGAAGCCGAAAGACATGCTCGGCGTCGGCCCGGAATACCTGACCGTCCGCAACTGGCAGCTTCAGGCCGGCGGGTTCTTCACCCACCGCGACCTCACTGCCGCCGCGAAAGTGTGCGTCATCGGCCAGACGGTCGTCGCCAAGCTGTTTCAGACCGCCAACCCGATCGATCAGACCATCCGCATTCGCAACATCCCGTTCAAGGTGATCGGCGTCCTCGAGAAGAAGGGCGCGAACATGTTCGGCGACGATCAGGACGACATCGTCCTGATGCCGCTCGGGACGGCGAAGAAACGCATTCAGGGGTCGAGCTTCGAGAACGTCGGGGCGATCATGGTCTCCGCCCGCACGGTCGCCCTAATGGGTGAAGCCGAAAGTCAAATCCGCCAGCTCCTACTCGAGCGGCATCACATCCACCCCGGCGAATCGCCGGATTTTCGCGTGCACAACACGACGGAGATCGCCAACACGATGGGCGTCGTGACCGGGGCGATCACGCTGATGCTTTCCGCCATCGCCGCGATCTCGCTGATCGTCGGCGGCGTGGGGATCATGAACATCATGCTCGTGTCGGTGACGGAACGGACGCGCGAGATCGGCATCCGCATGGCCGTCGGCGCCCGGCCGCGGGACATTCTGCGGCAATTCCTCGTCGAAGCGGTCCTGCTCTCGGCGATCGGCGGCGTCTTCGGCGTGGCGCTCGGCATCGGCGCGTCGGCCGGCCTGACCTCGCTGATCAACGCGCTCACGACCGGGACCAAATGGCCGATCGTCATTTCCTTCCCCGCGGCGGTGGTGGCGTTGATTTTCGCCGCCGGCGTAGGCATGTTCTTCGGCTTCTATCCGGCCCGGCGGGCGAGCAAGCTCGACCCGATCGACGCACTGCGGTACGAGTGAAGGCCCGGCGTAAAAAAAGACGCGCCGGCCGTCGGGGGCGTGGCACCCCGATCCGCCGGACGCGTCGTCCGGGATCAAAGCCGTCGCGGGGATTCGCGGCCGCGGCTAGTCGTTGCCTTTGAAGCCCTGGGCGCCGCCGCCGCCCCGTTTGACCGGACCAGGGGCCTGCGGGTCGGCGCCGCCACCGCCCTTGATGGACGGCCCGCCGGACGCGGACTTGTTATCGCTGCAGCCGGTCGCCGTGAGGGTGAGGCCGGCGGCGACGGCAAAGACTGTCAAGAGACTCAGAATGCGTCCGAACATCGGTCGTAAAACCCTCCTCTCAGGGTCCAACGCGGCTCAATCGACGCCTTGAGTGACCTTGCCGTCGGACATCCCGCCGAGCGCTTGCAAGACCACGAAACCGCCATTTTCGCCGCCGACGTTGTAATTCTTCGGGTCGCGGAGGTTCCGCACCGAGCCGTCGCCGTACGCGAACTGGACGATATTGGTGTGGAAACTGGAGAAGTCGCCCCAGTCGTTCGCGCCGCCGTCGGAATTGTCGCCGAGGCCGAACGCCACCCAATTGGCGCCGCACGCCCAGGAGTAGCCGGTCCATTCGTTGATGTTGGGCAGCTTCCTCGGCCCGACCTCGTTGAACGGGTTCCCGCCGCCCGCCGCCTCGCCAAAGAACAACGTGTTGCTCGTCCCGTCCTGCACGCCTTCCAGCGTGTTCTTAGATTGATAGCCCAGCATGCCGCGGTACCGGCCCATGGCCCGCCAGTCGCCGGCCACGCCGAGATAGTTCGTGTGGCCCATGACGTACCGCGTCGGTTCGCCGGTCTGGAAAATGTGCTGGTTGATCTCTGACATGACCGGCCGGTCGACACCGGCGATCCCGTACCAGATGGCAATGATCGGCGGGCCGGTCATTTGCGAATCGGGAGCGACGGGGCAAGTGAAGACGCTGAAGTTGCCCTCGGAGCCGTATCGGGCCGGCGGCCGCGGGATGAACGTGCCGCTGCCGGCCGCGGGGCGGTTGGTGTTGCCCGTTTCGTTGTTGTACCAGTAGCTCACCGTGTCGAACTTGAACAGCCGGAATTGGGCGTCCAGCTCGATGTAGGGCATGATGAATACGAGCGGGCCGACGCCCTTGTCGGTCGAGCCCGGCGGCAGCACGCCGCGGGCCGACTGGTAGCTGTGGGCCGCCAGTGCGATCTGCTTGAGGTTGTTCGAGCACTTCGTCCGCGCGGCCGCGTCGCGGACCTTCTGCACCGCGGGCAACAGCAGTCCGATCAGGACGGCGATGATTGCGATGACCACCAGCAACTCGATCAGCGTGAACGCCGCCGAGCGGTTCGTGCGAGCCACGACGGTACCCTCCTCTGCGATGACAATAATGGAAACCGGCCAACTCGGAATGCGGGCGAGACGAATGGCGGTCCCCGGATGACGACGCACCATCCGCGGCCGTAAGTCGGCACGTACCGTTTCCGTCCAAACCAACCTATCTGACCGGGTCAATCGCGAAAGGAGTTTGGTGCGGACCGCCGAATGTCTGTGATGAGACGGACTCGGAGAGTGTTCAACCGGCGATCATTCTTTGACGAGCCGGCCGAATCGGACTGTGGGACGGCGCGAAATCCATTTCGTCAAATGAAATCCCCCTCTCAAAACGGGTCGCCGAACACCTCGTGCAGCCGCGAACGATAGTTCCGGCTCAGAGTGAGTTCCGTTCCGTCCTGCAGGAGCACGATGTAGTCGCCATGGAAGTACGGCTGTAACTCCCGCACGCGTTCGATGTTAATGATCGTCGAACGGTGGATGCGGAGGAACCGCTTCGGGTCGAGCTTCG
>DATJGQ010000283.1:0-4295 GCA_035494815.1 Gemmataceae bacterium | reverse complement strand
GCCGCGAAACGGCGTAGTGGAGTCATCGAATGTTCCACAACAACCTGTCGATGTCCCGCCGTGATTGGCTGCGACTATCCGCCGCCGGGGCGCTCGGCCTGCCCGCTTCCGGCTGGCTCAACACACTCGCCGCACGGGCGGCCGCGCAGTCGGCCAACGGCAAACCCGCGCACAAAAGCTGCATCCTCCTGTTCATGGTCGGGGGGGCCAGCCACATCGACACGTTCGATCCGAAGCCGGAGAACAAGACCAGCGCCTTCAAGGCGATCCCCACGGCCGTGCCCGGCATCCGGGTCAGCGAGCACCTGCCGAAGATGGCCGCGGTCATGAAGGACTGCGCCCTCCTCCGTGGCATGTCCACGAGCGAAGGCAGTCACGGCCGGGCCCGCTACTACATGCACACCGGTTACCGGCAAGGTGTCGGCGGCGTCATCCATCCGAGCCTCGGGTCGATCGCGTCGGCGCGACTCGGCCGGCCGGAGGACCCGCTGCCGAATTTCGTCTGCATCGGCGGGCCGGCGTTCGGCGCCGGTTATGCGGGGCCGCAACACGCCCCCCTGGAACTTGTCGACCCGACCAAGGGCGTCGAAAACCTCAAGCCCGGCGACGGTCTCGCCGCATTCGATCGCCGGCACAATTTGCTTCTCGAACTGGAAAAGGGCTTCCTCGATCGCGTCCCGGCGCCCGCCGCGGAAGCGCATCTGAAGACCTATCAAGGCGCCTCCGCCCTGATGCACTCCGCCAAGGCCCGGGCGTTCGATCTCGATCAGGAGAGTAATTCCAGTCGTGAGATGTACGGCCGGACGCGGCTCGGCGACTCGTGCCTGCTGGCCCGCCGGCTGGTCGAGCACGGCGTCTCGTTCGTCGAAGTCCCGATGAACGGCTGGGACACGCACCGCGACAACACCGGCCGCGTGAAAACGCTCTCGGGGCAACTCGATCAGCCGATGGCGGCCCTGATTACGGATCTCAAAGAGCGTGGTCTGCTCGACTCGACGCTGGTCATCTGGATGGGCGACTTCGGCCGCACGCCGCACGTCGGCAAGCAGGGCGGCCGCGACCACTACCCGCGGGCCTGGACTTCACTCCTCGCCGGCGCCGGCCTCAAGACGGGACAGGTGATCGGCGCGACGGACAAAGACGGCGCGGCCGTCGTCGAGCGCCCGGTGACCGCGATCGACTTGATGTCCACGGTCTGCCAGGCCCTCGACATCGACTACAAGAAGGAATTCCACACCCGCGACGGCCGGCCGATCCGCACGGTGGACAAGGGCGAAAAGGTCGTCAAAGAGTTGTTCGGTTAGGCTCTTCTGTAGCTGGCCTCTGTGAGGCCGGCCTCACAGAGGCCAGCTACAGAAAACCGCCCGTCAATCTGGCGGCCACACGATGTGCCCCGGCGTCGTCGTGCGGATACTGTACAAGGTCCCGCCGCCCGTGACATACAGTGTCCGCCGGTCTTCGCCGCCGAAGGCGCAGTTCGTCACCTCGTCCCTCGGCACCGGCTGAAAAGCCAGCAGCTTTCCCTCCGGACTGAGCACATAAATCCCGCCCTTGCGATCGGTCGCCGGCTCAAACGGGGGGTTCGGCTTGTTCAGCCCGGCCGCGACGTAGAGCCGTCCCTTACGATCCTGTTTCAACCCGTCGGGGCCGCGGCCGTTGCCCCAGTCGTAGACGAGCGTCCGACTCGGGAGGTCGACCGACCCATCGCCGCGCAGGCCGAACCGCCAGACCTTGCGGGCGCCGCCGGCGGTGTCGTTGTTATTGTCCGCGACGTAGAGAACCTTGCCGTCTGCGGAGACCAGCACGCCGTTGGCCCGCTCGACCTCGCGGCCGATCACGCGCGTCACCCTCCCGTCCGGGTCGATGCGGTAAACGCCCTCGACCGTGCGGCCCTGCTCGTCGCGGATTTCCATCGTGTCGCGGTTGCCATAGCGCGGGTCGGAAAAGTAGATGCGGTTCTGCCCGTCGAGCGTCAGGTCATTGGGTGTGTTGTAGCGCTTACCCTGGTAGCGATCTGTCAACACGGTGACCGCCCCCTCACGGTCGATGCGGGCCATCCGCCGGCCGGCCGAGTCGCAGACCAGCAATCGGCCCTGGCGGTCGAACAGAAGGCCGTTGCTGCCGATTTTGTCGTTGAAGACGACCGACTTGCCGTCGCGCGTCAGGCGGCAGATGTGGCCATTGCCGCTGCTGAGGACGCCGAGCTGCGGGTGCCACGCCGGTCCCTCGCCGCCGACACCGCCTTCGGCTTCGATCTTCAGCGTCGCACCCGGTTCGAAGATCGGTTCGTCGGCGGCCTCGGCAAAGGCGATTCCGGCGAGCAGACATAAGAGAATGGCCGCCACACGACGCATTGGTGAGTCCTCAAGCTTAGCCATTCAGTCAGAGCCGGAAGCGTAAGCGACGGTCATCTCCCAATTGACCGTCGCTTACGCTTCCGGCTCTGATTTACTTCCTTTCGTATACCAACATGCCTCCGAGATACGTCCGCAGGCATTGCGCGTCACGAATCGTCTCGACGGGGCAGGTCAGCAGGTCGCGGTCGAGGACGATGAAGTCGGCGAGCTTGCCCGCCTCGAGCGAGCCGATCTGGTCTTCCAAAAACATCAGCTTCGCGTTGTTGATCGTGTAGAAGCGGATCGCTTGTTCGCGGGTCAGCGCTTCCTCGGGGTGCAGCGTTCCCTCGAACCAGCGGGCCTGACGCGTGATGGCGGTCTGCATGCCGAGGAACGGGTTGTACGGGTTGATCGAGCGGAAGGAGCCGATCTTCTGCATGTGGTCGGAGCCACCGCCGACGGTCACGTTCGCCGCGAAGAGGCTCTTGAGCGGCTGGAACCAGCGGAGCCGATCCTGACCGAACTGCCGGGAGAGCGTGCGGGCGTCGAGGTAGAGCCAGGCCGGCTGGATATCGACGACGACGCCGAGGCGGGCGCACTTGTCGATCGCCTCTTTGCTCATGAAGTTCGAGTGGGTCAGGCACGGCCGCGTTTGGCGTAGCGGCATCTGCGGCTCGAGTTCCTCGTAAACGTCGAGGAGCGTGTGCACCGCCCCGTCGCCGACGGAGTGCGCGGTAAATTGCAGGCCGCCCTCCGCGGCGGTGCGGACGAAGCGGGTCAGCCGGTCTTTCGAGATGAACAATAGCCCGCGGTACTGCGGGTCGGTGATGCCGTAAATGGCGCTCGTGCCCCACGGCTCGCGCATGTAGGCGCTGCCGGTGAGCATGCCGCCGTCGAGGAACATCTTGATGCCGATCACCCGCAGCATCGGGTTCTCCGCCCGGAGCGGGTGCGCGGCGGCCTTTTTGATGTTGCCCTCGATCGATTCGATCGCGCCGGTGTTGCCGATCGCATGCGAGGCGCGCATCCGGACGGTCAGGGCACCGACGTCGAGCAGTTTGCGGTAGCGCTCCAGGTCAGACGGCGTCGCGTTGCGGTCGATCACGCCGGTCAGACCGACGGAGTTGTAATCGGTGAACAGCAGTCTCAGCCGCTCCATCCGGTCGGCGTCGGTCGCGTTGCGTCCGGCCGATTGCGTCTTCACGTAACGCGTACAGGCGCGTAGGATGCCGGTCGGTTCGCCGGTGGTCGGGTCTTTCTCGGCGAAGCCGGCGCCGCCGTCGGTGACCTTGAAGTCCTTGTCGATCTTGCTGAGCTTGAGCGCCAGCGTGTTGAGCGAGGCGTCCGGGCCGGTGGCGAAAATGACGGGGTGCCTCGGCGCCGCCTCATCCAATTCTTTTTTCGTCGGGTACCGCGGTTCGCGCAGGCGGGTGATAAAGACCTGATTGACCTGAATCCAAGCGCCCTCTGGCAGCACGGCCGCCCGCGACTTGATGTAATCGAGGACGTCCTGCACGGTCTGCATGTCGGGGACCGGATGGTCGAACTCGTGCATCGCCGCACCGTTCGGGTGGACGTGGGAGTCCATGAGTCCGGGCAGGACGGTTTTGCCGCCGAGGTCGATGACCTGCGTCTGGGGCCCGCGGTGACTGAGGACTTCCTGATCCGTGCCGACGGCGAGGATCTTGCCGTCCTTCACGGCCAGGGCCTGGCGGACGGAGAACGCCTTGTCGACGGTCACGACCTTGCCGTGATGGACAATCAGGTCCGCGTCTGCGGCGCGGCAGTTCGGGCCCGCGATCAATGGGAGGAAACCGGCGACGGCGAGGGCAATGCGATTCGTCATGGTGAGTTCTCTCGGCGGGTGCGGCATGAGCCTAGGCGGGCCGGCGTTGTGTGTAAAGGAAAAAGTCGGTTAGTCGCGCGCCCCCTCGGGCCAGGTGTCGCGCGGCTCGTAGC
>DATJGQ010000282.1:0-5210 GCA_035494815.1 Gemmataceae bacterium | reverse complement strand
TCGCCCCCGTCAGATCGACCTTGCGAAACTCGTGGCCCTTCACGCCGGGGATCTTGTAGAACTCGGCGAGCCGTTGGTTCAGAAACGTGTACGGGGCGTCGAGAAAGTCGAGGATCGGGCAGTCCTCGCGGACGACGTGCTCGAAGACCAGGTCGGTCTCCCGTTTCATCGACATCCGCGTGTAGTCGGTGAACTCGGGGAACTTGACGCGGTCGGGCGTGTGCGATTCGAGGGCCCGCGTCTGCAGCCACTGGCCGCCGAAGTTCTCCGCGAGGCCGCGGGCCTTGGCGTCCTGGAGCATCCGCCGCACTTGCGCCTCGAGCACGTCCGGCCGCCGCAGCGTGCCGGCGTCGGCACACCGCGACAGTTCGTCGTCCGGCAAGGTGCTCCAGAGGAAATACGAGAGCCGCGCGGCCAGCTCGTGCTGACAGATCCCGTAGCCGTCCTCGCCGTGGCCGCGCTCCACCCGGAAGAGGAAGTGCGGCGAAATGAGGACGCGTTGGATTGCCAGCGCCAGCCCTTCTTCGAACGAGTCGCCGTCCTTCCGCGCGAGCGTGACCCATTTGACGAGGTCATCGACCTCGGCGTCGGTCACGGGCCGGCGGAACGCTCGCCGCGCGAGATTGGCCAGGACTGTGCGGGCGGACGTCGCGTCCCGCGGGGCGTCGGCAAAAACCTTCGTGAGCGATTCCGCGGACGGACCGATCCGCGGCTCGTACGGGCCGACGACGTCAAGATACATGGGGAAGAACGCGTCGGTCGCGCGGCTGGCGCGGGCGGTGGACTTCGACGGTTTCGGCCCCTTGTAGTCGGCGGGCAGGCCCTCGTACATCCGCAAGAGCGTTACCGAGAGCCAGTGCTCGCCGGCCGGGATTCGCGTGCGGAACTCGGCCCACGCGCCGTTTAGCTCGCCGGGGTTGCGGCCGGATTCGACTTTCGTCGGGACCGGGATCTTGGCCTCGTGCAGCAGCTTGCCGTCGATCCAGAAGCCCAACTCGATCGGGTCGGAGCCGGGCGGCCGCACGCCACGCATGATTGCCCGGAGTGCGTACTCGCCGTCGGCGGGGAACGTCTGCCAGACGTGAAGAGCGCTCGGCAGGCTCATGCCCGTCTCGTCGTAGTCGAACAGGACGGAGCGGTTTTTCGAGAAGGCGTCCGCGGTGAAGAACGGCTGATGGGGCGTGCGCTCGGGTTTGAGCGGCCCGACGCCGAAAACGGCCGTTCGCGCCACCTTCTCGGCGGCCGCGAGGTACTTCTCCGCGAGCGCCGGCGGCACCGACAGCGTTCCGCCGACCGTGTCGAACCCGTGCGCCGGGACGTCGGGCGGGAAGTCGTCGGCCGGGCGGAAGGTCACCCCCAACAGGTCGCGAACGGTGTTGTTGTACTCCGCCCGGTTGAGCCGACGGATGACCACGCGATTCGCTGGGGACGACTGTTGCTCCATCCGGGCCAGAAAGCCGCTCATCCAGGCGAGAACCGGTTTGGTTTCTTCGCCGCTCGGCTGCGGCCGTTTCTTCGGCGGCATCGAATGCTTCTGGAGCATGTCGAGCGCCTTTTCGACGGTCGCCAGTCCTTTGGCGAGCGCGGCCTCGTCGGTGAACCGATCAAGGCGGACGTCGCCGCTTTCTTTTTCTGCGTGGCACGCGAAACAGTGCTTGGCGAAGAAGGGTTGAACCGCTCGCTGATATTCGCGCCAGTCGGCGGCCGCGCTCGAGTGGGCAACCTGGCCGGCGATCCGCGGGGCGAAACCTAGGACGAGGCACGGGCCGAGGATGGCGCCCGCCATGGCAACTCTCGCCCGGCTATTGGCTGGCCGCATGGTCGAATACCGAATGTCTCGTCGAGGCAGGGAATCCTGGACGACGCCCGGAACGCGTCGGCGGGTGACCTCATTGTAATCCGGAGCGGAATGGGCCGCCACTGAGCTACTTCGTTTGGATCGGGCCGATGTATTCCTCGGCAACGACGAGATCGTCGAACCAGACGCGGTTGGTCGCGTTCGGGTTGCGGACGCGATTCTGCCGCGCGGCGTTCTCGGTCACGTAATGCAGCAGCCAGACGAAGTTGATCTTGAGCGACTTGTCGGTTCGGAAGCGGAAGCCTTCGAACGGCTCGCCGCCCTGCTCGACAAGATCGAACCCCATGCCGCTCCACGGGCCGCGGCGGACGCCCTTGGCATAATGCCCGTCGAGCTTGCCGTCCAGCCAGAGGGCGAGTTCGCCGTCGTGCCGGTCCGGCTCGGAGTTGAGCTTCATCATGACTTCGACGCACTGCCAACGGTTTCGCGGGATCGCCTGAGCCCGCGCGGGTCGCAGGCCGTTGCCCCAGTAGCGGCCGTCGGCGGAGATTTTCATGTCCGTCCAGTAGGCGTAGAAGCTCCACGCCCCCGGGGCGGGGAACCGGCCGTACGCGCCGTGCGGTTCGATGCCGGCAGTGACGCGCTCGTGGCCTTTCGGTCGGTCGCCGGCGCCGCCCTGCGGCCAGGGAGTGGGTGGGTTGTAACCGCCCAGGTGCATGAAGTGGTGAACGTACTGAGCATTCTCGGGGAACTTGACGTAGAAGCGGAGAAATGCCTTGTCCACCGGCCGCGGCAATCGGGTGTAGAGATGTCCGCCGGTGTCCTTGCCGAGTGTCGCCGTCATCTGCAACGACCGCTTTCCGCCGCTGGCCGATGGCACGTCGTCGCTGAAGGCGACGACCTGGCCGCCCTGGTTACTGACGCTCTCCCACCGCTTTGACAGGGCCTCGACGCCGCCGGTCTCGAAATCGTCGGCGAACAGGACGCGCGGGTCCCGCGCGATGCCCGCGTCGCGCGGGTACTTGCCGGCGAGCCCCGGTCCTTCCAGGAGCTTCGTCGGAGCCGGCTCCGCACCCAACAGACACACTGACCCGATCGCAACGCCGATTGGCAATATGACTCGTCTCGTCATTGGAGATAGTCCTCGGAGCCATTATCGCTCGGACGGTTTTTCGGTCGTTTGGCGCAGCGCGGCCAGCCGCTCGCCGGCGACGCGGTCGACCCAGCTCCCGGGAAACTCGGCGCGGAGCTTCTCGAAGGCGCGGATCGCCTCCTGCGTCTTGCCGGCCCGCCGAAGGTCGTCGGCCTCGCGGAATCGCGCGTCGCCGACCGTCAATACCTTCTCGGCGACGCGGACCGCGTCTTCGGTGGTGATCGTCGCCGGCACCTTTTTCAACACCGGCGGATTGGGATCGGTGAGGATGCCATAGGCGGCCGGCGAGCGTTCGCGGAACAGGCGGGCCCGCATGTCTTGCTGATGGTTCATCGCGTCGCCGCCGTCCCGGCCGCCGAAGGGGTCGATGTCGGCGATGGCGATGTCGTCCGGGCCATGGCCCTCCGCGAGAATCTTTCCTTTCGGCGAGATGATCATGGAGCCATTGCCGCGCTGTGACACGACGATATAGACGAAATTCTCGACCGCCCGGGTGCGGAACGCCGCGCGGCTGATGTCGCCGTCGCCGACCGCCGCCCCGCCGAGGGTCGGGTGGAAAATGATGTCCGCGCCGGCGAGCGCCAGGCACCGCGGCGCCTCGGGGAAGACCATGTCGTAGCAAATCAGCATGCCGACGCCGCCGAGGTCGGGCGTCGGAAACACGGGGTGGCTCGTACCGCGGGTCCGGCTCTGTTCGTGGATCGGCAGGTTGACCTTGTGATAGCGGCCGATCTCCCGGCCGTCGCGGCCGAGGAAGAAGGCGGTGTTGCGAATCGCCCCTTGCTCGTCCGTGAGGTCGTTGCAGCAGATCAAGTACATGCGCTGCTTCGCCGCGGCTTTGCCCAGACGCTCGAGCATGCGTCCGACCGCGATCGGGAGGACTTCCTTCAAGGCTTCTCGATTGCCTGCCTCCCATTTCAAAGTGCCGAGCGTGTCCTCCGGCAGCGCGAGCACGTCGCAGCCGGCCTCTGCCGCCTTGTCGACGAGTTTCTCCAACTCGGCGAGGTTTTGCTCGACGCGGGCCAACGCTTCGGTCGGGGTGAGTCGATGGTCGAACGTGCGTGCCCGCGGTTGGGCGGCCCCGACGCGAATGAGCGGCTTCGCCACCGCCGCCGCGGGCTGAGCCACAGGCCGGAGCCAGCGGTCGAACCAGTCCAGCATCGCCGCCCGCATCGCCGGCGTGTACGTGTGGCCGAGACCGGGGTAGATCACGCTGCGGAATCGGTCCGACGCTCCGAGCGCCGCATACGTTCGCCCGACCAGGTCCTCCAGCACGCGGATGCCGTCGGCCGGCGAGCCGGCGTCGAGGTCGCCGGTCAGCGCGAGGTACGGCCGCGGCGCGATCAGCGATAGCACGCCCTCGACGTCGAAGTGCTTCAGCAGGCCGTAGGCGAAGTAGTAGGTGCCGTGCTGGCGAAGCTGGCCGTGGGCGATCAGGTTCTGGTAGCGCGTCAGGCAGGCCACGCCGACCGTCGCCGCGACTCGGTCATCCACGGCGGCGAGCCACCAGCTTCGTGTGCTGCCCATGCTCATGCCGGTCGCGCCGATGCGTTTCGCGTCCACTTCGGGCCGCGAGCACAGATAGTCCAGCGCGATGCGGTCGTCGCGGACGAACCGGCCCCAGAGCGTCCGACCGAACCACAGGTCGAGTTTGTGCAGCGGGTCCTGCGCGAGCCGGCCTGCCTCGGCGACGCCGGACGGGCCGGTCGTGGCGCGGCCGCCGTACCAGGCGGCGTCGGGGGCGAGCACGACGTAACCCTTTTTGACGAACACCTCGCCGAGCGATTCGGGGCCGCCATTGGTATCCGGCGTGATCAGTTGGTTGCCGTCGGGGGTCGAGGAGTGCAGCCAGAGGATTGCGGCCGCTTTCGGCTCGCGCTTGTCGGGGATGAGCAACAGCGCGCTTATCTCGCCGCCGAGGCCGTCGTCCAGGCCGACGCGTTCCAAGGTGAATCCGGGCCGCAGTTCGCGCGACACGAGCCGCACCTGCGGCGGACTCGGGCGCGGCGGCCAGTCGCCGAGCGAATCCTCGACCGCCTTCTTCACCTGCGGCCGGCGGTTCGCCCAGTCCCGCGCGTCGGCCGGTGGTGTGAACGCCGGCACGGGCAGTTTCTTGTACGCCGCGGGAACCTGCGCGTCGCGCTCGGCCTCCGCCTTCTGATATGCGGCGGCCGCCTCCGGACCGGACCTCGGCGTCGCGAGCGGCTTGTAATTGCGCACGAACAATTGCCGGCGGACGCAGTCGGCGACGGCGTCCGC
>DATJGQ010000281.1:0-2475 GCA_035494815.1 Gemmataceae bacterium | reverse complement strand
TAGGAGCCGACCGTCGAGAGACACCATGGCGTTTACCCCCGACGTCCACGGCTCCGCTCGGTCTACGGAGAATCGCGCGAGCTCGCGGCCGGTGTCGGCATCGTGGCGGACGACCATCCCGCCAAGGAACGGGACCAGGACCGACTTGCCGTCAGGCGAGAACCCGGCCAGCGTCACCGCGCCGGGGATGACAACGCGCGGTCGCACGGGCAGCGCCCACCACAGTGCCACGCAAGCTGTCAGCCAGACCGCCGCCGCCAGCAGCCAGGTTCCGCGAGGCGTCTTCGGCAATAAACGCATTGGCACAATCTCGTTTGATTCCCACAAAGTGGCCGTTAGTCTTGCCTCAGCCGAATGGCATCTCTGATAGCCTGTGCTGCCCCGGCAATCGCCTCCACGATGGTCTGTGCTGCCGCGGCAATCGCCCCAACGACGGCACCCGCGCAGGCGAACATGATCAGACCGTATGGGATGATCGAACCGGCGATGGAGAAGGGACTGAGCAAGCTGTATATGACTGCCGCAGCGCACGCGCACAGGACCGCACCGATCAAGGCATACACGGCTATTCTGATCGTCGCCATGTCAGGGGCCTCTCGGATTCCCATTACCTGACAAGTGTAACTGAGCGAAACGGGCTTTAGCCACGGCGCGCCATCGGCGGCACGTCGGGCGACTGCCCCTTATCCGGCCAGAACGTCTCCGCAATGCCGAGTTCGATGATCGCCTGACGCAGAGTCACACTGTTGTGGCGCAGCAGGCCAAAGCAAATAAGTGGCGCTCCGCGACGGCCAAAACACCGTCGATCGGCGTCCCGGTGATGTCGGACGGCATCCGGGAATTCAAACGTCCGCCTATTAAATTCTTTCGCCGTAGAGTACAATGCCCTGGCGCTTGGGTCGCGTGAAACGGTTCTGCGGTTGCATCAGCCTCCTCTCAGCCTTTCCACTTCCCTCGTAAGACTGTCCCCGGTTTCGCGTGCGACGCCGCACCGCCGGGTCCGGACCGCGCTCTTTTTCTTCGGGAGGTCGAGATGGGGATGAAGTTGTATGTCGGCAACCTGACCTACGGGGTCACCGACGCCGCGCTCGAACAGATGTTCGTGCCGCACGGGGCCGTGAAGTCGGCGCAGGTCATTATGGACCGCGACACGGGACAGTCGAAGGGATTCGGCTTCGTCGAGATGACCAACGACAACGAGGCCCGCGCCGCAATCGGCGCGCTGAACGGTCAGCAGGTCGAGGGCCGCGCCCTGACCGTCAACGAAGCCCGGCCGCGCGAGAACCGGCCCACCGGCGGTGGCGGCCGCTCGGGCGGCGGCGGTTATGGTGGCGGGAACCGGCGGTACTAAACGCACTGTCGGTCATGCGCTCTTCCGGACAGCCGGGAGAGGGCATGGCCCACCTATTCGGAACGGGATGCCGATGTCGTCACTGAAATCTTTGCGAGAGCGGGAGAAGGAATTGAAGGCGCTCCTGCCGATCCCGGAAGGAAAGGCTCAACTCCAGCAGCTAGCGGCCCGCTACGCCGCCAACTCCGGCCAGTCGGTACCGGCCCGCACGTCGCTCATCACTTTTATCCTGGTGTATGAGCGGCTGCACGGGATGATCTGCCCGTGAAATGAAAACGGTAGCCCGAGGCTCCCCGACCAGAGAGAACGTCGCCCAAAGAGAGACACAGGCTGGCCCCCCGGGCTGCGACTGCAGATCGGGCGGGCGGCCCGTGTCCGACCGGACCAGCAAATAGCTGGCGTGTCACGACGGTCAAAACGTCGTCAGACGGCGAAACTCGTCAATGTCGGAGGGCACCCGGGAAACGTCGACCCGCGCCCCAGCGCCGAGGTGACGACGTTCCAGCGGCTGAAACCCGCCCGCGGTAGACCGGGTGGGAATCGCGGCCGTCGGCCCGTGTTTCGTAAGCGTCGGGCGGCCGCGCGCTAGGGTCGGTCCTCCGTCCAGTCACGGGGACGCTGAACGCCCTGCGTTCGCCGCGGCGCCGGATGCCGGGCCCCGCATGGCGTCGAGCAGCCGGGCCATCAGGTCCAGCACCCGCGCCCGGTACGGCGCCCAGATCAGCTTGGTGAACGCCACCTCCGGCACCGCGTCGGGTTCGACCACCTTGCCGTCGATCTCGGCCAGTTCGTCGCGGGCCAGCGTCCGCAGCCGCTCCGGGAAGCGGGGGTCATTGAGGAGTGTAAGTTTCGCTCCGTCTCCGGACCGCGGGGTCGCCGACCAGAAGGCCATCCTTGATCCGGGGGCGGAGAACTTTACCAAGTGGTGGACCCCGGCGTGGGGCGTGAACTCCAGCCCGCTCGCCTCGCTCCAGCGGATCAGATCCTCGAGGACCGGGGCAAAGCGGGCCGATTGGCCAGACGCGTACCCCTCGACCTTCTCCAGGAAGTCCGCCCGCGCCGTCGCCAGGTCGTTCATTGATCGTTCTCTCGGTAGGTCGCCGGTCCGAAGTCTGCGGTTGGCC
>DATJGQ010000280.1:0-5900 GCA_035494815.1 Gemmataceae bacterium | reverse complement strand
TCCGCTGGCGGACGGCCGCGCCGACCTGTCTGGCGGCGGTGGCGTTCACGCTCGTCGCCCGGTCCTGGATCGGCCGCGGAACGTTTGCCTTCCGGCACGGGTCCACGCTCGTTGTCGACCTCGCCTTGGCGCTCGCGCTGGTCGTCTATGCGATGGCACACAATCGGCTGTTGAGTCTGACAATCGGAGTACTGCCGCCGGACCCGCTGCGGCCGAAAGAGAAAACGCCGCCACGGCCGACGGCCGGCTTCGGAACGACCGAGGTGCCGTTGGCGCTGTTGGCCGCGGTCGGGGCGGCGCTGGTCGCGCGCTTCCTGTGGGAGCTGACCGATTTGCCGAAGTCGCCGTGGGACGTGCCGGAGGAGTACTGGCGCGTCGGCCAAGTCGTGTGGGGGTCGACGGTACTACTGTTCGGACTCAGTGCCGTCCTGGGTTATTTCGGCCGGCGGGCCCAGTCCCCCGACGAGGCGACGCTGGTCCTCCGCGACATGCTTTGGTCGGAAACGCGGCGCGAGCAACGACGGATCCAACGATGGACGGCGTGGGCGAAATGGAGGGTCGGACGATGAACTTCTGGTGGCGCGAAGTCGCGGGCTGGGTGCTGGTCCTCATCGGCCTGTGGATTTTCCTGATGTGCTTCCAGTACCTCTCGGCGACGCAGATCTTCGAGGCGTGGCCGGCCGCGCTGGTCGGCATCATCGTCTTCCGCGGCGGCATTCACCTGCTGAAAGTCGCCGTCGCGGCTCGTGTGTGCATGCAGGCGGGGAAGAAAGGTGGTTAGTTAGTTAGGTGGTTGGGTGGTTAGGTGGTTGGGTAGTTAAATGCAAACCACCTAACCACCTAACGACCCGATCAAAATGCAGGTCACGCCGGCGACGTTGACGATGAAGTCGAGCGTGCCCAACACAATGCCGGCGCGGATGAAGGTGAGCCCCTTGATCTCCGGATCGCGGCGGAGTCGGGATTGACCGACGAGGCCCAGGACGATCGCGGCCGGGCCGAGCAGGAGGCCGAGGACCGGCGTCAACCCCGCCAGGGCGACCGCGTACGAGTACACCGCGGGCGGGTTCTTCCACGGGGTGAACGAGCCGAACACGCCGCCCTCGTCGAGCAACTCGCGTCGCCGCGAGCGGCGGGGCTTCGCGGCGGGGGGGGCGGGGCGGTCGGTCGGGGCGTCGGCACTCATCGGAGGCGGTCCGCGGCAGACTCGGGCCGGTTCTTCGCAAGTCTTACCCGGCGATGCGGGCACAGGCAAGCGGGGAGAGACGTCGGATGCGATCGGACGGCTTTTTGCAGGGCGTACGGGCCGTCGTATTCGACGCGGTCGGTACACTCCTCTTCCCCGACCCGCCGGCGCAGGCGGTCTACGCGGAGGTCGGCCGCCGGTTCGGCAGCCGCCTCAACATGGACGTCATCGCCGCCCGATTCCGCGCCGCCTTCCGTGCGGAAGAAGAAATTGATCGTGCGGCCGGCTGGCGAACGGACGAGCAACGCGAGGAGCGACGCTGGCAAACGATCGTCGCCGCGACGCTGGATGATGTGACCGACGACGACGGCTGCTTCGGTGAACTTTGGCACCACTTCGCCCGCCCGAACGCGTGGCGGTGCGACCCGGACGCGGGGCCCGTGATCGCGGAACTGAGACGCCGCCGATTGGCGGTCGGCATCGCGTCGAACTTCGATAAACGGCTACGGACCGTCGCCGCCGGTTTGCCGGCGATCGCTTCGGTGTCGCCACTTATCATTAGCAGCGAAGTCGGCTGGCGAAAACCGGGGAGACCTTTCTTCGACGCGGTCGCACGTGCCGTCGGCTGTGCGGCGGGCGACGTGTTGCATGTCGGGGACGATCACGAAAATGACTACATCGGGGCGACCGCGGCAGGACTGCGGTCAGTGTTGCTCGCCCCGTCGGTCCCGGCGTTTGATCCGGTTGCGCGGGTCGCCGACCTGGCGGCGTTGCTTGAGGAATGACTTCCCGCCGCTTTACGGCAGAAAAGCTGCCGCGGATAATGGCAGGCGGTCACCGAAGGCGGGGCGAGCCATGTTCAAGCGTAAGTCACGCCGCAAAATCGAGAACATCGTCCTGACCGGCTTTCTCGCCGTCGTATTGACGGCCGTCGGAATGACACTCCGTTACATACACGGCTATTGGCGAGACGCGGAGGCGTGCCGCCAATTGCGAGACTCCGGCGCGCACGTTTCCGAACACTACGAGGTCAGTGCGTGGTGGGCGAACCTTGCCCGGACCATGGGCCTTGGAACGAATGGTTTCGAGCGGACGACCTTCGCCGTGCGACTCATTGCCCCGACCGACTCGGCACACGCCTTGCGCACGGCGGCCCGACTCTCCGACCTTGTCGAACTGGGCATCTACAATGCGCCGGACGTTGATGATCATACGCTGGCTGCGGTGCGGGACTGCACGGACGTCAGGCGGCTCGAACTGGGCAAGACCGGCGTGACCGACGCCGGGTTGAGACAACTCAGCGGCTGGGGCCGGCTCCAGCGCGTGTCGATCCTCGGGAGCCGAGTAACCCATGAAGGAATCCTCTTTCTCGTCGACCTGCCAACGGTTCAGTCCGTGATGTGCGACGGGGCGAGCACGACGGGAGTCACTCTGGACGATTTGGCGTTCAAAAGCCCGGACGGGGAAACACCACAGGTGGGCCAGCCGCTGACGGTCAGCGGCCGACTGTCCCTGAGGTTCCCAGTTCCGACCGGCACTCCTGCGACCGTACAAGTCGCCGTCGACGCCCAGGATCAGAGGTTGACCGGGTCGGCCGCCGTCACACTCGACGCCGCCAATCAAGCCGCCTTCTCCCTTACCGCAACAAACACGTCGGACAACTTGCGGCCGGGGCCAAAGACGGTGCGGGTCGTGGTGACGCTCCGACTCAAAGCGACCGTCTTCTACCAGTTCGAACCGATCCATTTGATGGTCGAGTCGAAGAGGCCGTAGTCACGATCGGTTGCCCGCACCACCAACGGCGCCAGCTAGACCGACAGGTCTTCCGCCACCACCTGGGCCGCCCGGAAGCCACTCGCGAGAGCCCCGTTTATCGTCGCATTCTCGCGATGGGCGCCGCAGACGAATAACCCTGGCGCCAGCTTCACCGGCCGCTCCGGCACGTCCAGCGCGGGGGCTGTCTGGTCCGGGATCGCGTGGCGAATGCGATATGTCCGCAGGTGCCGCCACTTCTGCACCGCCGGGCCGAACCAGCTCACGAGCTGCTCGCGGACCTTGCTCTCCAATGTCGCATCGTCTTCCGACGGGCCGCCGAGAACGGACGCGGACACGAGAGCTTGCCCGCCGGGCGCATAGGCGGGGACGACGTCGCTCATCACCGCCAGATGATTGACCGGCCCGGTACCGTCGCCATCCAGCGCGAGGATCGGCTGCTTCAACGGCGATACCGTAGCCGCAAAATAGAGACAGGTCACCGACCGAGATCCGCAGTCAAGAACACGATCTCCCAACAGCCGCTTCGCGGTCGGTCCGTCCGTCGCGACCACAACGGCATTCGGCGTGAGCACGCCGCCGCCGCTCAGGATGACCTTGCTCGGCTCGGCGGCTTCGACCCGCGTGTTCACTCGAATCGATTCGGCCGGCAGCGCCGCGGCGAGTTGGGCCGGAATGGCTCCCATGCCCAGCGCCGGCACCGTCATGGCCCCCTCGACGAACATGCGAAACATGAACCGAAAGAGCCGGCTCGACGTGACCAGGTCACGCTCCAGGAACAGGCTCGCACAAAACGGTCGGAAAAAGCGGTCGATCATCGCGTCGGAGAACCGGCCGCCCCAGCGGAGGAAGTCCAGCGTCAGTCCTTCCGGCCGCGCGAACTGATCCTCGACCTTGCCGGCCCGCACCTTCGCGTCCAACGACCAGAGCCGCCACTTGTCCGCGACCGAACCGATCGGGCTGAGAATTGACTTCAGTCCGCTCAGTGGGGACCGACGCGGATCGACAATGCGATGGAATCGGCCAAGGTGGCGAATAAGCACGCCCGGGGAAAAGGTCCGAAGGTCCAACGCCGCGTAATCGAGCATCCGCTGCGCTTCGGGATAGGCCGTCAGCAGGAATTGAAAGCCGCGGTCGAGGCGAAAGCCGTCGAGCGTGTCGGTGCGGACGCGGCCGCCGACGCCGTCGGACGCTTCGAAAATCTGAAACGAAATGCCGACCTCTCGGAGCCGACGCGCACACGCGAGACCCGCAAGGCCGGCCCCGACGATGAGAACGGCTGGCTCGGTCATGGACACCGGGGGTCAGGGGCCAGCGGTCAGTCTTATGAATTCCTGACGCGTGACCACCGGTTCGCATCAACGACGTTGGTCCTCGTTGGGAGGGGCCTCCTTGCCTCCGAACGTTTCTGTGATCGTTCGCAAGACATCGGTCGTGGAGCCTTGCAATCCGGCGATTTCGGAGACGACCCTCGGCGTCAGCCGGGCGGACGCCTCGATTTTGACTTCCACGCCGTACTTGGTCAGCGCGATGGCCGCGCTGTACCGAACAGTGATGTCGGGGTCGGCCAGGGCGGCGGTGAGGTTTGCGATGACCCCCTGGCCGGTCACGCCGATCCGGTCCAGGGCGAGGGCGGCCCAGCGTCGGACGTTCGCGTCCGGGTCGTCCTTCAACGTCTGAGCCACAACGGCCACCGTCGCGTGGTCTTTCGGGCAACATTTACTGAGAGCCTGGAGCGCGCGGATGCGGACGCGCGGTTCGGCCGAGCGGAGGACGTCGCGGAGCGCCGGCACCGCCGCCGGCCCGATCTTCCCGAGTGCCTCCGTCGCGTCGCGGGAGACGAACGGGTCGGCGTCGGCGAGCGTCCGCACCAGCTCCGGGACTGCGGCCGCGGCTTGGTCCTTGAGTTTTCCCAGCTCCCGGGCGGCGCGGGAGCGCGTGACGGTGTTGGGACTGGACAGTTCATGGGTGAGCCCCGCGACGGCCGGCGGCGGCACCGCCGGCGGCGCCCCCAGGGCCAGGGCGCATATGAAGGAAAATGGCATGTTGGCCTCATTCGCGTTCCGTGTAATCGACCAATACACGAATGAAGCAAATGGGAGGCCAATCGGAAAGTACGCGAGCCGAATTAGAGTTCGGTCGCGGTCCGTTCGATCGGGCCGTAAACGGCCGTCGTACCCAGCGCCGCAAGTCCCCGCCCGGCGTTGGCGCGGACGCCTTCGTCCGGGTCGTCGAGCGCCGCGACCAGGAGGCGGGCGGCGGATGCCGCCTCGGGCATTTGCAGGGCGAGCGCGCCGGCGGCCCCGCGTCGCGTCAGGACATTGGCGGATTGAAGTGCGTCGGTGAGCGGCCGCGTGGAGATGGAGCCTAATCGTCCGAGGGCGACGACGGCATGCGTCCGCACCAATAAATCGTCATCCCGCAGCGCCGCCAACAACGGCAACAAGGCCCCCGCCGCCTTCGGTCCGAGCTGCTCCAAGGCGGCCGCCGCCTCCCGCCGGACCGCCGCCGACGGATCGTCTAACGCCTCGACCCATTCGCTCACCGGAAGATCTTCTGCGGGCAAGACTCGTTGCGGTCGCATGTCCCGTACAGCCAGAAACCCGGCCATTCCGGCCAGAGCGGCGATCGTAAACGAAAGGAAAGCCCAGACTTGTAGGCGTCGCATCGCAACCTCCGGTTCCGAAGAGGGGACGCTTTTGGCCACACCTAATTTACTAGGTGGAGGCCCATCCTACTCGGGTATTCGTTCGCCTACAAGCGTTCTTCCGCCGGTGGGACGGATTTGGGACCAGTCGGCCGAAAAAAGGGACCAAGGTGAGGGTCGAAGGTTCGCGACCGGCGGTTTACGCCCTTACGGGATGTGGGCGGAAGCCGTCGGTCGTCTCAGGACGCCAGGACCGGTTCTTCGCGCGGCGGCGCGTCGGTCGGGCGAATGCGG
>DATJGQ010000279.1:0-2324 GCA_035494815.1 Gemmataceae bacterium | reverse complement strand
GCTTGAAAGGATTTCTGGAGCTACCCGGCCAGGATTCGTACCGGGACAAAGAGAACCAAAATCTCTTGTGCTACCGTTACACCACCGGGTATCAAGACCGGCTTTTCGTCATCACTTGAGACGTTTGCCCCGGAGACGGCGATCCGCGTCTCCATCATATCTATACCGGCTTCCGGAGTCCGCGTGAAGGCCCGCTTCTCGAACATATGACCCGTCAGATGCCGGCCGGGGTTCGCGGCATCGTGTCGGCGAATAGCATCTTCACCAAGAGATACCGGGGGTCGGCATGACGATCGGGTTTTTTTGTTTAGGAAGTGCCTGCCTCGTGGGTATCGTTCAGTGAAGCGACGGGTCCGGCGGCGGCAGAAGAGCTTGAATTCCGTGGGCCTCGGTACGCCGCCCGTCGGGTCGCCAGGCGATGCCGTCTCAGACCGGGAAAGGGACCAATCCGTGAGTGCCGCGCCCGACACACAACGAGAAAACCAGAGCTTCGCCGAGACCGCCCTGCGGCTGGGCGGCAAGTCGGACGAGGAAGTCCGCCGGACCGGGGCGATGGATAAGGCCGACGAGCAGGTCGAGAAGCTCTTCGCCGAGCGGCTTCGCACGACCGGCAGCCCGGTCCACCGCGCGGTCTGGGACGGGAAGGTCCCGATCGAACTGTTCCGTCCGCCGCCGCTGCCGGCGACCGCCCCGTGTGACGCGGCGATGGAGCGGTCGCTCGATGTCGTTCGACGCCGCCGCGACGCGGGCACCCTGTACGACGAGCAAGGGAAAGTGTCCGACGCCACCGTCGACGACTTGTCCGGGGCCGGCTATTGGGGGATGTTGATTGACCAGAAGTACGGCGGGCAAGGCGCCCCGTTCGCGCGGTACGCCCGGTTCCACATTCGGATGTCGACGCTCGAGGAGATGGTGGCCGGCATGGGGTCGGTCCACGGCTGCATCGGGGCGGTCGACCCGTTGCGCACGTTCGGGACGCCGGAGCAGAAGCAACGGTTCCTGCCCCGCATGGCCAGCGGCGAGATGCGGTCCGCTTTTGCACTCACCGAGCCCTGGGCGGGGTCCGACCTGACGGCGCTGCGGACGACGGCCGTCGAAGTCGACGACCACTTCGAGGTCACCGGCGAGAAGCTGTTCATCACCCACTGCCTGCCGGGGCGGACGATTGGGCTCGTGGTCATGCTCAAGGGCCAGCCGGCGGTCCTGATCGCGGAGCTCCCGCCGCAAGAGACCGACCAGTTCAAGATCGTGCGCTACAAGCTGCACGCGCTGCGGCGCGGCTACAACAACGGCCTCAAGTTCGACAAGTTCCGCGTGCCGCGCGAGAACCTGTTGACGCCGCCGACGGGCAACGGTCTGACCATCGCCTATCACGGGCTGAATCTCGGCCGGGTCGCGGTGTGCGCCGGCGCGGCCGGCACAATGCGGATCATGCTGGCGAGCATGTTGCCGTGGGCCGAGTTCCGCCGCACCTATGGGAAGGCGATCGGCAGCCGCGAACTGGTGAAGCGACGGATTGCCCGGCTCGCGGGGCTGATCGCGGGAGCGGACGCACTCGTCGCCTGGTGCGCGTGGCTCATCGACGAGGGGTACCGCGGCGAACTCGAGTGCATCGTTGCCAAAATCTACGGGAGCGAATCGCTCAAAGAGGCGGCGGTCGAACTGCTGATGAAGACGCACGGCGGCCGGTCGTTCCTCGTCGGCCACCTTTTTGGGGACAACGTGCACGACTTCCTCGCCCCGTGCATCTACGAGGGCGAGGGCGAGATGCTCGGGATGGCGTTCTTCAAATCGCTCGTCAAGGAACACGGCAAGGCGTTCTTCGAGCCGATCGGCCAGGCGCTGCAGCAGCACAAGATGACGGGATTGAGCCCGGCCAATCCGGCGCACTTGTGGAAGCTGCGGCGCGAGTTGTTGTCGTACGCGAAGTGGAAGATGGGTCAGCGATTCGCCGGCCGTGATCGGCAACCGGTTGCGGGTCTGGCCCCGGGGTTACAGGCGCACGTCGATTTCGCGCGGGAGAGCTTCGCCCGGCTGCGTAACGAAATCAGCGCGGCGATGGTGAAGCACCAGCTAAAGCTCGCGGATCGCCAGTGCCGCATGACCGAGCTGTCGCAGCGCGTGCAGGACACCGTGACGCTGCTGGTGACGGCGTTGTGGGCGCAAGGCCAGTGCGACGCGTCGGTGGCCGCGGCGGACATATTGTGTCAGGACCTGCGGCGCAAGCTCTCCGGCGAACGGCCGAGCGACTCGTACTTCCGAGACGTCGGCCGGCTCGCCGATCAAATACTCGCCGGCGGGTTCGAGGCGCTGACCGGCGTGCA
>DATJGQ010000278.1:0-3314 GCA_035494815.1 Gemmataceae bacterium | reverse complement strand
CGTTCCACGACTGGCCGTCCCACGCGATCGCCTTTTCCAGGAGCCGCACGACGTCGTCGGCGAACGTACGGAAGATCGCTTCGCCCTTCTCCGCCGTCGCCCGCCGCGGGTCGCCGATGTGGCCGGCGACACTTCGCTCTTTCGTGATCCAGCCGCGCATGGCCGGCTTGAACACATGGTCCGGTGAGACCGCCTGCACCTGCGACAGATCGCCGACCAGGTCCGGCCGCAGCCGCAACATCATCGACGTCTCCCACTCACAGGCGTGGCCCATCTCCGTCTGCACGATCGACGGTTCGGCGTCGCGCGGCTTCCCGCCGAGCCGCCAGTACGTCGCGAACAGAAGCAGCAGATCGTTCCGGCTCCGATACCGTTGCCGCGCCTCGAAGATTACCTGGTGGCCGGGCACGTCGTTGCCGCCGTGGCCGTTGACAAACACCAGCCGTTTGAACCCGTGTCGCACGAAGTTGTCGATCAGCCCGCCGAGCATGTCGAGGTACGTTCGCGGTGGCGCCGAGAGCGTGCCGGCGAATTCGAGGTGGTGATCCGAGTTGCCGAGCCACGTCATGGGGGCCAACAAGACGCGATCGCCGAGCCGCTCGTCGGCCCGCCGTACGATCTCGCCACACAACAAGCTATCGGTGAAGACCGGCAGGTGATGCCCGTGCTGTTCGAGCGCGGCGATGGGGAATACCACCGGTGTGTCCTTGGACAGAGCCGCCACGGCGGGCCAGGCGAGGTCGGTGAGTTTCATGGCGAAAGTCTCGTGAACCGTGGATCGTGCATCGTGAATCGTGTATCGTTGGGCGTCAAGCGAATAACGATTCACGACCCACGAATCACGATCCACGATTTTATGAGCCGCAGCCTGGAACTGCTCCGCCAACTGGTCGCGATCCCGAGCGTCAACCCGATGGGCCGCGACCTGTCGGGGCCGGAGTACTTCGAAGGCCGGATGTCGGACTTCCTGGAGTCGCACTTTCGCGGGCTCGGCGTGCCGTGCGAGCGCTTCGAAGTCGCCCCGGGGCGGGCGAACGTCATCGCCCGGTTCGATTCGTCAGGCGCCAAACGAACTGTGTTGCTCGACGCGCATGAAGATACGGTCCCGACCGACGGCATGATTATCGATCCGTTCACGCCGACCGAGCGCGACGGCCGGCTCTACGGCCGCGGTTCGTGCGACGTGAAAGGCGGCATGGCGGCGATGCTTGCGGCGTTCGAACGCCTCGTCGCGACGCGACCAGCCGGCGCGGCGAACGTCGTCATGTCGTGCACCTGCGACGAAGAATCGACGACGATCGGCATCGACGACCTGACCGAACTCTGGACCGAGCCGAACCGCGGCAAGTCGCTGCTGTCCGAGCGACCGGACGCCGCGATCGTCGCTGAGCCGACGGGCCTGCACGTTGTGGTCGCCCACAAGGGTGCGAGTCGCTGGAAGATCCTGACCCGCGGCCGGGCGTGCCACAGTTCCTCCCCGCAGAATGGTATCAACGCGATCTATCGGATGGCGAAGATCGTCGGCGCCCTGGAGAGATTCGCCGCCGAACTACCTTCGACTGTCCCGCCGCATCCGTTGTGCGGGCCGGCGACACTGAGCATCGGCCGCATCCAAGGCGGGATCAGCGTCAACACGGTCCCCGATTGGTGCGAGATCGAAGTGGACCGCCGTGTCCTGCCGGGCGAAGACGGCTGGGCGGCGATCGAGCGGGTGCGCGAGTTTTTGACCACTCATGCCGGCGTCGAGTTCGAGTTCTTGCCGCCCTGGTGCGTCGGCCAGTCGCTGCCCGACGGCCCGAACGCCGGGCTGGCCGAACAACTCCTCGGGCACGTCCGCGCCGTCGCCGGCCCGCGGGAAAAGGTCGGCGTGCCGTACGGCACTCACGCGTCCCGGACCGCCGCCGCGGGCGTCCCGTCGGTCGTCTTCGGCCCGGGCGACATTCAACAAGCCCACACGAAAGACGAATGGATCGAGGTGGCGCAGCTCGATCTGGCGAGTGAGATCTATTACCGTTTCTGCGCAACCAGTTGATCGAGGTTCGCCGTGCTCTCCCGCCGCGATTTCCTCCGCACCGCCGGTGTCGCCCTCGTCACCGGTCCGGCCTTCGGAGCCGAGACGCCGCGCAAAAAACTCGCCGTCATCACCAACGTCTGGACCTACCGCAGCCACGCCTGGCACATGGCCGAACGGTTCCTCGTCGGCTATCCGATCGCCGGCCGCTGGCATCGGCCCCCGTTCGACGTCGTCTCGGCCTACGTCGATCAGGTCCCCGACGGCGACTTGAGCCGCAAGCGCGCCGAGGAGTTCGGCTTCACCATCTACCCGAGCGTCCCCGCAGCCCTGCGCCGCGGCGGCGATAAGCTTGCGGTGGACGCCGTCCTCGTGATCGGCGAGCACGGCCGATATCCCAAGAACGAGTTCGGCCAGATCCAGTACCCGCGCTACCAGTATTTCAAGCAGATAACCGAGGCGTTCGCGGCCGATGGTCGAACCGTCCCCGTCTTCAGTGACAAGCACCTGTCGTGGAAGTGGGACTGGGCGAAAGAGATGGTGGAGACCGCCCGGCGGATGAACTTCCCGCTCCTGGCCGGGTCGTCCTTGCCCGTGACCTGGCGGATGCCGGCGATCGACATGCCGTACGGTGCCGAACCGGAAGAGATCGTCGGCGTCGCGTTCGGCGGCCTGGACGTTTACGACTTCCATGCGCTCGAGATGATTCAGTGCATGGCCGAGCGACGCAAGGACGGCGAGACAGGAGTCGCCGCAATCCAGGCGTTGCGCGGCGAGGCGTTCTGGGCGGGCCTCGGGGCCGGCGCATGGGACCAAAAACTGTTCGAAGCCTGTCTCGCACGCAGTCAGACGCTCGGTCAGCCGGCGACGTTCAGCCACCGCATGCCGACGCCGGCGCAGATGAAAGAACTGACACGCGACCCGGTCGCGTACCGGATCGAGTATGTCGACGGGTTGAAGGCGACGATGCTGCTCATGAACGGGCTTGTGAACGACTTCACTTTCGCGGCGCGATTGAAGGGCCACGCCGAACCACTCTCGACGCTGTTCTACCTGCCGCCGAACCCGAACGTGGTGTACTCCGCGGCCTTGATGTCCAAGGCCGAAGAGATGTTTGTCACGGGCAAGGCCCCGTACCCGGTCGAGCGCACGTTGTTGACGAGCGGTCTCGTCGCGGCTGGACTGCAGTCGCTCTCGACCGGCCAGAAGCGGGTGGAGACGCCGCATCTGGCGTTAAAATATCAGGCGCCGCGCGAGTCGTTGTTTTGGCAGCAGTGAGGCGAGCGTCGAGGCGTAAGCCCGA
>DATJGQ010000277.1:0-2378 GCA_035494815.1 Gemmataceae bacterium | reverse complement strand
TTTGTCGAAGACGGCCTTTCTCGTTTGACAGCAACTGTCAAGTGGGTAGAATTGGCGAAAATGGGCAAGGCAGAGAAGAACAGATCGGATCGCCATTTCGGAGCACTGAGATGTCACGTCGCTTTTGGCTGCCGGCGGTCGCTGTAGTCCTTGGCCTGGCCGGTAGCGTGCGTGCCGCCGATGACGTCGTCCTGCTCGGCGGCAAGTATGACGATGCGGCGACGCTAACGCTCAAGGGATCCGCTTCGACGGCCGCATCGACCGTCGAAGTTTTTCATGGGCGAATCCTCGCGTGCTTATGCCATAAGCACTGGGGATACAGTTCTTCTTATTCTTATGGGTGCAACGGTTGCAACGGAGGATGTTACGGTTCTGGCTGTTATGGCTCCGGCTGCTATGGGTATGGTTGTTACGGCTACGGCTGCCAAGGTTACAGCGGGCAGTCATACAGCCCCGGATACGCCGCACCGGCGCAATCCGGCCCGGCCGCGACGACCTATGCGGCCCCGGCGATGGGCATTTATGGGGCGCCGCGGCCGGTCGTCCCGCTCCCGCAGCCGAGTATGAAGGTCACAGTCTCTACGCCTCGGGTCGACTTCTCGATCGGTTTTGGCAACGGCGTCATCATCGGCCGCACCGCGCTGGCCTCCGGCCGACTATTCGGCCCGACCGACCAGCCGATCGACGCCCCGCCGAGCGAGCCGATGCCGAACCCCGCGTTCCGAGGCGAAACACTGCCGACGCCCCGGGGGCGGCCGGGTGAGACCTTCCGCTATGACGGCGGCCCCACGAGCCCCGTCCCAATGCCCGGGATCGTGCCGGCACGAACGCACGACGACCCGCGGCTTGGGGCGCCGGCCAATCGCGTCAATGCGCCGGCGCGGCAGCGACTCTCTTACCCGGCGTACGGGGAGCCTCGTACGCCGCCCGCGAATCCGAACGTGCTCGTCAAGTATCCGGCGTAATGACCGCTGCGTTCACGATTCACCGAAAAAGCTCTGTAACACTTCCGGCGGGGCCTCCCGATACGAGTGGGGCTCCATCGTCGAGCTGGCCCGGCCCTGGCTGAGGCTGCGGAGTTTGTCGGCGTAGTCGAACATCTTCGCCAAGGGCGCGTGCGCCTCGACCGCCCACCAACGGCCGCGCGGGCTGATCTGAATAATCTCCGCCCGCCGGGCGTTCAGGTCGGAAGTCACTGCGCCCAGCGCTTCGTCCGGCGTGGACACCTCGATCTTCATGATCGGCTCGAGAAGCTGCGTGTTGTCCTTGAACGCGTTGCGGACCGCGTCGGCGGCCGCCGCGACAAACGCGGTCTCATTCGAGAGTTGCTCATCCATCTGACCGCCGGTGATCACCGCCTGGACGTGCAGGACGGGATAGCCGAACTCGCCGCCGGACTGCAACGCGTCGCGCAGTCCCCGCTCGGCGGCGGCGGCGAACACCGGCGCCAGCGCCCCCTCGGGCAGCCGGCTCGACACCTGCACCGGCGGTTCGACCGGCTCGTTCGTGAACTGCACGGTCAATTTCGCGAACATGCCGGCCCCCCCGGCGTGCTTGACGAACTCGCCTTGGGTCGTAACCGGCGAGTGGAGCGTTTCGCGGTAACTCACCCGCGGTTGGCCGACGCGAACTTTCAAGCGAAAATCGCGCTCCATGCGGTGCTGCTTGACTTCCAGGTGCAGCATCCCCATGCCGCTCATGAGCGTCTGGCCGGTGTCCTTGTCGACCTTGACGTGGAAGGTCGGATCCTCGCGCTGCAGAAGGTCGAGCGTCGCCGTCAGTTTATCCTTGTCGGCCGAGGTTTCCGGCTCGATCGACTGGCTGACGACCGCCTCGGCGAACGTGATCGTCTCGAGCAGGATCGGGTGCTGAGTTTCGCACAGGGTGTCGCCGGTGATCGAGTCTTTCAGACCGACGAGCGCGACGATGTCGCCCGCCGGTGCTTCCTTGACCTCGTCCAGGCCGCGGAGCGGGTCGGCGTGGACGTGGTAGAGCTTGCCGGTGAGTTCCTTGGTCTCGGTCCGCGGGTTGTACGGCCGCGTCTGCGGTTTCAGGACGCCGGAATAGACGCGAACGAAGAACCGCTCGCCGTTGGGATGCGCGACGACCTTGAATACCATCGCGCAGAACGGTTCCTTGGTGTCGGGTTTCCGCGTCTCTGGTTTGTCCGGCTTCTTCGGGTTCACGCCGACGACGGGTGGCCGCTCGATCGGGTTCGGCAAGTAATCGCAGACCGCGTCGAGGAGCGGCTGGATGCCGATGTGCTCCCGGCCGGATCCGCAGAGCACGGGCTGGATGATCCGCTTGAGCGTCTGTTCGCGGATCAGTTGCCGCACGCGCTCCGGCTCGACCGGCTTGCCTTCGAGGACCGCCGACGT
>DATJGQ010000276.1:0-2134 GCA_035494815.1 Gemmataceae bacterium | reverse complement strand
CGGGGATAAACCCCGCCGCTCGCCGGCCGCCCGGTTCTTGGCGAGCCGCTCATCCAAGAGGCCGACGATCTTGTCGAGCGCGTCGGACTGCATGCCCTGCTCCGCGGCGATGCGCCGGATGAGGCAGTCGACCCGCTCGATGTGCTCGGCGCCGCCGAACAGCGCCCGCGCCGCGGACGACGGCTTGCCGAGGCCTTCCGCCGCTTTCGCGTACTTCTGGAACGGAACGAGGTCGGCGTCCTCCGCACCGAGCCGCCTACAAACATCGCAGACCCAGTCGTAGATCTCTTGAGCCCTGTTCGGATTGCCGTGAACCGCCTCCTGAATGGAAACCATGCCGTCCCGCTGCACGCAGCGATAGTTGCCGGCAATCAGCATCGGCCATTTGGCGAGCGGAATGAACAGCGACTCGTGGACCTTGAGCTTGACCGGAATGTCGACGGGGCCGCCGCCGGCGTCAAACCGGGCCGCCTGGATGTCGGCCTCGAGATGACGCAAGAGATCGGTCGTTTCGTCGCCCTCGAATCGCGCCGCCCGGAAGTTCGTCGCCAGGCCGACCTGAAGAACATTCTTCGGCTGATCGGGCGGCCGAAACGCTTGCGGGTCAGGACTCGCCAGCGTCGTCAGCCGTGGATCGAACCCGTCCCAGACGCGCGGGTTCGCATAACACGCCTCGAGCGCCGCCGTCTTCAGGCCGGGAATGCGCTTGAGATAGGGCAGCGGCGGCATGTTCATGATCGCCAGGCACGACTTGCCTGAGCGGGCGACGCGGCCCATCAACTCGCGGACGCCCGGCGAGCCGTACTGCGACTCCTGCATGCCGAGCACGATCAGGTCGCACGCGCTTGGATCTGCCTGCTCCGGCGTGACCGCGGTGAGCGATCCCGGTAGGTTCGTCGACGCGACGTCGAGCGGCGCTTCCTGCCCTTTGACGGGAAACCGCACCACCGTACCGTCGCGGTTGATGAGGTCCGCGGTCGGTTTGGTGCAGACGAGCG
Source organism: Gemmataceae bacterium (assembly GCA_035494815.1). Lineage (GTDB taxonomy): Bacteria > Planctomycetota > Planctomycetia > Gemmatales > Gemmataceae > DATJGQ01. Next base: position 1,136 of record DATJGQ010000276.1, on the reverse strand, counting down.
TCGCGCGGTGCCCGGCCATCAAGAGCTTGGTGCCGAACAGAGAGCCGTACGAGGCCCCGAGAATGAGTACGCGATATTTCACAGTCTGCGTCCCCGTTTCGCCACCATTCTAGCGGCGGCAGACCGGCCCGTTGCAAGTATCGGCCGCGCCGACTAAATTGCGCTGATCGAACACTGGAAAGGGACACGACATGAGTTCCGACGCGACGACGCTCGCCCAACTGTTCTCGGCCGAGTTCGCGACTCGCCCGGCGGTAATCATTCCAGGCAGGCCGACGCTCACTCACGGACAATTGCGCGATCAGGTCTTCCGCCTGGCCGACATACTTCGCCGCGGCGGCGTCGAGCGGCAATCGACGGTCTCGATCGTCCTGCCCAACGGCCTGGAGTATCTGGCGACGTTCCTGGCGACGACCTGCGCCTCGGCCGTCGCCGCGCCGCTCAATTCGGCATACAAGGTCGACGAGTTCAAGTTCTATATGGAAGACGCCGAATCGCGGGCGGTGATCGTGCCGCCCGGCCCGCATGCGGCCCGCGAAGCGGCCGCGCAACTGCACCTGCCGGTTTGGGAGGCGCGACTCGACGCGGCCGGCGGCGTACAACTCGACCGGACCGATTCCGCGCCGGAACGAACGACGACCGCCGACGGCCCCCGCGGCGACGACGTCGCCCTCTTCCTGCACACCAGCGGCACCACCAGCCGGCCCAAAGGCGTCCCGCTGACGCACGCCAACCTGATGGCATCGATCCGCAACATCGTCGGCACATACGCACTGACGTCCGTTGACGCGAGCCTGATCGTGATGCCGCTTTTCCACGTCCACGGCCTGATCGGTGCGACCCTGTCGACGCTCATGTCCGGCGGCACGGTGATCGTCCCGCCGTCGTTCTCGGCCGCGAAGTTCTGGCCGCTGGCTCAGCAATACCGGGCGACGTGGTACTCCGCCGTACCGACGATCCATCAGATTCTTCTCTCGCGGGCGGACGCGGACAACGCGCCGCGCGGCGGCCTGCGATTCATCCGCTCGTGCAGCGCCGCGCTCGCCCCGGCGGTCTTCGCGCAACTCGAAGAGCGATTCGGCGCCCCGGTGCTCGAAGCGTACGGCATGACCGAGGCGTCGCACCAGATGGCCTCG
>DATJGQ010000275.1:0-4079 GCA_035494815.1 Gemmataceae bacterium | reverse complement strand
CACCCCCCCCCGCCGCAGGGGGAACTCGGATCACGCGGACAACGCCGCGGTCGGCCGGCAGAGTTCGAGCGCATGCTCCGGCGCCAGGACGTTCGCCCGCTCCTCGGGGCGCTTGCGGAACCAGGCGGCGACGAGCAGGATCCCGTCGAGGCGGTCGACGGCGACCGGACCGACGTCGGCGCGGTTTCGGCGGAAGATCTTTTCGATCGCGGTGCGGGTCGCGCGGCGGCTTTCGCCGTCGTGTGGCCGTTGCACGACCGCACGCACCTGGCCCTGGCGGATCAGGTACCACAGCGGCCGGCCCTCGTCGTCGGGGAGTTGGTAGACGAGGGAGAACTCCTTCCGCGCTTCCTGCAACCAGTTCAGCCGATCGCGGACGCCGCGGACGAACGCGAGTTTGTCCCGCAAGGCGGCGGCCCGTTCGTAATGCTCGGAGGCGGACGCTGCGGTCATCTGGCGTTCCAGCCGCGCGAACAGGGCATCGTCGGTCCCGTCGAGGAACGCCCGGGCATCACGAACCTGGCGACGGTAGCCACCGCGCGAGACGAAGCCGGCGCACGGGCCGGAACAGGTCCCGAGTTCGTAGCGCAGGCAACCCGCCGGCCGCTGCTCGGGGAAAAGCTCGCCCTGATCGGCGAACCGCATCGTCTGGGACTGCGGGCAGTCGCGCAACCGGAACAGGTCGTTAAGCCGGCGGGCCGCCTCTTGCACGAACGCGGCGCCCGGCAGAGGGCCGTAGCAGGCGATCAAGTCGGCTGACGGTTCCGCGGTCGCGAACAAATAAGGCCCCGGTTTCTTGCCGAGGACGATGTACATGCCGCGCCGTCGGCCGGGCCGGCCTTGCACGTTGTACGGCGGCGTCCAGCGGCGGATCAGTTCCAGTTCGCGGAGCAGGGCCCCGAACTCGGTCGCGGCGAACTCCCAAACGACGGCCCGCGTCGCCTCGATGATGCGACCCGCCTTCGCGTCGCGGCTGTCGGCGCGGAAGTAGCCGAGCAGTCGGGCGCGGAGGCACTTCGCCTTGCCCACGTAGATCAGTCGCCCGCGCGGGTCGATCATGCCGTAGACGCCCGGCCGCCGAGGACATTGGCGACGCACCTCTGCTCGCAGTCCGTCGGCACTGGGACCGGCGGCGACGTGCAGACCGAGGACACTCGCGGGCGGTTGAAAGCGACTCGGGCCAAAACCGGCGAAATGCTTGTTCGGGAATAAGCTGCTCACAGCGGAATCCTTCCGTCCGGGCGATCCGACCGGTCGACGTCCTGACGCGGGTGGGCAGGGGTGTGATTGTAACGTCAGCTGGCGAGAGTGCAAGAATCAGTTCGGCGACAAGTCGAGGACAACGCTACGAGCGTTTCTTGGCGCCCTCGTCCTCGTACGCCTGAACGATGCGTTGCACGAGCGGGTGGCGGACGATGTCGGCCTCGGTCAGGTGCACGATGCCGATCTTGTCGATCTTCCGCAGTCGGTGCGCGGCGTCGACGAGGCCGCTTCGTGTCGTCCGCGGCAGGTCTACTTGCGTGATGTCGCCGGTGACGATGATCTTCGACCCGTGGCCCATACGCGTCAGGAACATCTTCATCTGCGGGACGGTCGTATTTTGGCCCTCGTCGAGGATGATGACCGCCTGGTTGAGCGTGCGGCCGCGCATGTAGGCGAGCGGGGCGATCTCGATCACGTCGTTCTCGAGATAGCGCTTGACCTGCTCGGGCTCCATCATGTCGTTGAGGGCGTCGAAAAGCGGGCGCAGGTACGGGTTGATCTTCGCCTGCAAGTCGCCTGGGAGGAAACCAAGGCGTTCGCCCGCTTCGACCGCCGGTCGTACGAGCACGACGCGCTTGATCGTTCCCTGTCGCAGCAGCGTGACCGCCATGGCGACGGCGAGATAGGTTTTGCCGGTGCCCGCCGGGCCGATCGCGAGGACGACGTCGTGCTCGCGCATGGCCGCGACGTAGCGGCCCTGGCCGTCGGTCCGCGGCCGCAGGAACCGGCCGCTGTCGAGCACGCCGAGACTCTGCGGCCCGCCGCGCTCGCCACCGTGTTGCACGACGGACAGGACGGTCCGCACGTCTTCGGGCTGAATCTGACCTTGTTTCTGGAGAATGGTGCGGAGCTGCTGAAAGACGCGGTCGGCCTGGTCGACCGTCTCGGGATTGCCCTCGATCTGGAGCGTGTCGCCGCGGGCAATCAGGCGGACGGCGAGCGTGTCACGGATCATGCGGAGGAAGGCGTCGCGCTGGCCGAAAAGCTGGACGGCTTCGTCGCGATTGTCGAGGGTGACGGTGCGGGTTTCGCTCATGTCGATTGAATAGGTGTCAGGTGTCAGTTGCTAGTTGTCAGTCACAATCCGAGTTTACTGACAACTAACCACTAACAACTGACAACTCTACCCTACCGCAACCAGAGATACGAAATGGGCGCCGCGAAAACGATGGCGTCCACGACGTCGAGCACGCCGCCGAAACCAGGGACGATGTGCGACGCGTCTTTTCGCCGGCAATCCCGCTTGACCATCGACTCCGCGAGGTCGCCGAGTATGCCCGCGGCGCCGACCGTGATGCCGAAAAGCACCGTGCCGGCGGCGCCCCAGGGGATGATTGGCCCGAGCCGGTCGAGCGCGAACGCGACGAGGATCGCGGCAAGCAAACCGCCGACCGCCCCTTCCCACGTCTTTTTCGGGCTGAGGACCGGCGTCATGTGGTGCCTGCCGATGAGTCGACCGGTGAAATACGCGCCGATGTCGCAACCTTTCGGGACGAAGATGGCGAGTGCGAGCGCGACCGTCCCGAGCCCGTCGGTCCGGCCGAGTTGCAGGTTGACGAGGAAACTCGGCAGGATCCCGAGATAGGCGACGACCCAGAGTGTCAGTGAGATGCGTTCGACCACCCCGCCGGGGCCTTCAAAGGTCGCCATCTCGACGAGAAACGTCACCAGCACGAGCGCGGCGAACGCGAAGAGCACCGCCACGAAGCCGCCGGGCCCCATCGGGCCGAACAGAAGTCCCGCCCAGTTGGCGGCGAGCACGACGAAGATGCCGGTGAGCACCAACGGGAAGCTCGGTTGCCGCGTCGCCGACAAGAGCGTAACCAACTCGACGCCGCCCATCAGGCCGAGCAAAGCGACCACGCCGAAGAGAAACGGATACCCCGGGGCGAACCTCTGGTCGAAGGCGAGCATCCCGGCGGTGAGGGCGATGAGGACCGCGCCGACGATCAGCCGGGTTCGGAGCATGAAGGGCCCATTGTATGAGAATGGGACTTATGGGACTCATAGGTCGCATAAGTCCCATAGGTCCCATTCGGCCGGCAAGCGCTCACCCGAGATCCGGCAGCCCCCCGAACCGCCGCTCGCGGTTGGCGAAGTCGCGCAGCGCCTGATGCAGCGTCGGCACGTCAAAGTCCGGCCAGCACCGCGGCGTCACCCACAACTCGGCATATGAGATTTGCCACAAGAGGAAATTGCTCACCCGCATCTCCCCGGCGGTCCGGATCAGGAGATCGGGGTCGACCATGTTGGACGTGTAAAGGGCTGTACCGACGAGTTCCTCGTCGATGTCGGCCGGGTCGAGTTCCCCGCGTCGCACCCGTCCCGCGAGCGCCCGTACGCCGTCAACGATCTCCTGTCGTGAGCCGTAATTGATCGCCAGGCACAGGACCAGCCCGGCGTTGTCGCGGCTCAGGCGGACGTTTTCGTCGATCTCCGCAAGCACCTCCGGCGGCAGGCCGGTCCGCTTCCCAATGGTGGTAAATCGGATATTCTGCTCCATGATCTCGGTGCGCTCTTCGATCAGATACTGATGGAGCAGGGCCATCAGGAAATCGAGTTCGGCCTGAGGCCGCTTCCAGTTTTCGGAACTGAGACAGTAGAGCGTCAACTGGCCGACACCGAGCCGGCAGCACTCCTCGATTGTGGACCGAACACTGACGACGCCGCGGCGATGACCTTCGTGCCGGGGCAGGCCACGCTCCTTCGCCCAGCGGCCGTTGCCGTCCATGATGACTGCGATGTGCCGCGGCAGCCGGTCGGCGTCGAGCCCGGCGGCCGCGAGGCGGGCGAGCGTTTCCGCAGAGCGATGCGGA
>DATJGQ010000274.1:0-2583 GCA_035494815.1 Gemmataceae bacterium | reverse complement strand
GCCAAGGCCGGCGCCTCGAAGATCGCCGTCCTCAACGCCGCCGGCTGGCGCAAGGGCGATACGATCGTCCTCGCCTCGACCGACTACGATCCCCACCAGGCGGAGGAGCGCACGATCGCCGCCGTCAGCGGCAACACGCTGACGCTCGACCAGCCGCTCAAGTACATGCACTTCGGCGAGATCACGTATGGCGTGGACGAGCGCGGCGAAGTCGGCATGCTCAGCCGCAACATCAAGATCCAGGCTTCGCCCGACGCCGAGACAACCTACTTCGGTGGGCACATCATGGCGATGGCGGGGAGCCAGGTCCACGTCTCGGGTGTCGAGCTCAACCGCATGGGCCAGAACATGCACCTCGCCCGCTACCCGATGCACTGGCACATCGTCGGCGACGCCAAGGGGCAGTACTTCGAGAACTCCTCGATCCACGACACCTACAGCCGCTGCCTGACGGTGCACGGCACCAATGACCTCGTGATCAAGAACAACGTGACCTACAACAACGTCGGGCACTGCTTCTTCCTCGAGGATGCCGTCGAACACGGCAACCAGATCATCCATAACCTGGCCATCCTCACCAAGTGCCACCCCGACGGCAAGCCGTGCGAGCCGACGGACCTCGCCCCGTTCGGTACCGAGCCGGACGGCAAGAACTTCAAGCTGGCCGGTCAGGACGCCAAGAACGTGCTGATCCCGTCGGACAACACCGCCTCGAGCTTCTGGATCACCAATCCGGATAACACATACATCGGCAACGTCGCCGCAGGATCGGAGGCGACCGGCTTCTGGCTGGCGACGCCGCAGCACCCGACGGGCGCGTTCCTCAACAAGGCTGATAATATCTGGCCGCGCAGCACTCCATTGCGCGAGTTCAAGGGCAACGTGGCCCACTCGAACTTCGACGGCTTCATGTTCGATCGCGGACCCCGGTCCGATGGCCACTTCGGGCCCGGCGGGCACATGGCGCTGGCCAATCCGGCCGATCCCAAGAGCCCCGTCGTCGAAACCGTGTTCGAGGATCTCACCGGCTACAAGAACCGCAACAGCGGCATCTGGGCTCGCGGCGAGGAGGACACCTTCAGGAACCTGAAGCTGGCCGACAACGCGATCGGCTACACCCACGCGTCGGGCAACTTCGGCAATTCCGACTTCACCTCGAAAGTGCTCAACTCGCTATTCGTCGGCGAGAGCGGCAACGTCGGCAACCCGGAAACGCCGGTCGAAGTGGCCTACGGTCGCAGCCTGCCGGAGCCCAAAGTCCCGGATTTCCCGATCCGCGGCTACGAGTTCTACGATTACCGTCATCACCTGGATCACGACACGTTCGTGAACTTCGCGGACAACGCCACGCGCAAGACCGGGGCGATCTCCTACCTGCTCTACACCAGCTTCGGCATGAGCACGAACAACACCGTCGAGCACGCGAAGTTCGTCAACGCCAAGCCGGTCTATTTCCCCCCGGTGGAGCACAAGTGGAGCAACGACGATTACGGCAACGGCAGCTACAAGACCGCCGTATTCCACGATGTCGACGGCTCGGTCGACGGCGTGCCGAACTCGTTCATCCTCATCAACGACGAGAACAATGCCGTCGCCATCGACAATGCGTGCGAGATCAAGCCGAGTTGGAACGCCGCGGTGTGCACCGGCGACGTCGGCCGCTTCACCGTGGGCGCCCTCGGCGGACCGGGGCTGCCCGGCTTCGGCGGCACTGCGCGGAGTCCGGGTGCCGGCGCCGCGACGGGCGCGGGCGCTGCCGCCGCACCCGCGCCGCGCCCCGGGGCTGCTGCCGGGCCGCCGTTCGGCCGGCCGGCCGGGCCCCCGCAGCCGCCGGTCGTTCTCAGTCGCGACGGCAAGACGATGACCCTTGCCGGCGAGACCAACATCCGTGCCGGCACCGAGATCAAGCTGACCACCGAACGTCCGAAAGTCGCCCTGCGCCTGAGCGAGCTCAACAAGGGTTCGTGGGTCATCTTCGAGCTGCCGGGCTTCACGGCCGCCGCTTCGGGCACGCCCGAGGACAGCCTCGATGCGCTGCGCAAGGCCAGTGAAACCTCGTACTACAAGGGCACGGACGCGCTGTGGGTGAAGGTCGTCTCCAACGGTGAAGGCGCCCAACTTTCGGGGCCGGGCGCGGGCGGGACCAGCGTCGAGGTCAGCCGGCAGGCACCGGTGGCGGCAGCGGTGCTCGATGAAGGAGCAACCCGCCGCGAGTGACGCGTCGGGCAGGGGGGCTCATGAGCCCCGGGTGAGGGGTATCAAGATTATGCGCGTGAATTCTCAGCTGCTTCGTCTTGCCTTGCTTGCTTCCGGCTCGCTGCTGTTCGGTGCAGCGGCCCAGGCGGAAGCTCCCGACTCCCACGCTCATATGGCCATGCCGGCCAGGGCCACGCCTTCCGCGACGCAGTGGTCGCGTTGGTCCGACCCGGCCTCGTGGCCCGACGGCAAGGTGCCCGGCGCGGGCGATGCGGTGACCATCGCCAAGGACAAGGCGATCCTGCTCGACGTCAGCCCGCCGGCGCTGCGCAGCCTGACCATCGACGGCAAGCTCAGCTTTGCCGACACGAGCGACATCGGCCTGAC
>DATJGQ010000273.1:0-3154 GCA_035494815.1 Gemmataceae bacterium | reverse complement strand
CAAGCTCAGCGACCTGCGCGACGCGACGCGTTACGCGCTCGCCGTCGACCTCGACCGCGCGTTCAGCGCGCGCGTCGGCGGCGGCCTCAGGGTCAGCGGCCAGCGCGAGGCCGCGCGCGATCCCGGCTATTCGACCGTCAGCGGGGGCGTGAGCGGCTACCTCTACCGCGAGCTCGGCCGGACGACGCTCGCGCTCAACGGCGGCTACAGCCATCTCGAGGCCGACAAGCGGCTGTTCCTCTACCCGCAGCGGCGGGTCGACGACCGGCTGACGCTGGGCGCCTCGGGCACCTTCCGCGCGCTCAAGGTCCACGGCTTCGCGCCGCTCGTCAGCGTGGAATACGAACGCAACTTCTCGACCATCGAGCTGTATGACTATCGCCGGGTGGCGGCGAACTTCGGCATCACCGCGGCGCTCTGACGACAAGCGCCTGGGTTCCCTTTGCTTTGCGCTTGCGCAAAAACCTGATCCGGGTAACAAATACTTGTCTCGCGTCGAGGGATCGGCGTGAGGGGGTCGCGCTCGGTTGGTTCTTTGCGCAGGGGGGAATTTCATGAAGATCGGTCGCTTGGCGGCGCATGCGTCGATGGCATCGCTCGCGCTCATGCTCTCGGCTTGCGGCGGGGGCGGCGGAGTCGCCAGCACGCCGCCGCCCACGCCCTCGCCTTCGCCGAGCCCCAGCCCGTCGCCGAGTCCCTCGCCGAGCCCGAGCCCGTCGCCCACGCCGACCCCCACGCCGAATGCCGACCTGCTTCCGCCCCTGACCAGCGAGACTTTCGCCAACGTGGCCTCGGTCGGGACGCTTCATGTTCCGCAGACCGGCCCGGAAAGCGCGACCGCCTCGCCGGATACGCTGACCATTTCCTATGATGCGGGAACCCAGGCCTACAGCGTGACGGACAGCGCCGGCACCCGCACCTTCACGCCGGCGGACAAGGACCCGACCCAGTCGTCACCCCAGCTGACGACATACAAGGTGACCTCGGGCAATACGACCGATCAGCTGAGCCTGACCACACCGGGTTCCAGCGCCGGCCAGACGCGGTACGTCGGCGGCGGCTTCTGGCAACGCCAGGTCAACGGAGCGAGCGCGGTCGACGGACGGTTCGTGGCTTTTGCCTACGGGGTGAAGACGCCCGACGGCGCCCTGCCGCGAACCGGCATCGCCAGCTTCGACGTCACCCTGCTGGGCGCGAAGAGCCTCTTTACGCTGCTGTACGGCCTGAGCGGGACGGGTACGGTCAACGTCGATTTCCAGTCCGGCGCGCTCGCGGCATCCGGCGCCTACGATCAAACCGACGTGCAAAGCGGAATAACCTCGCCGGGAGGCTCCTGGACCGGCCATGCCCTGCTGTCGTCCAGCAGCAACGCCTTCTCCGGCGACTTCTCCCTCGACAATGTCGGCGACGGCGAGTGGCACGGCGCGTTGTTCGGTCCGGCGGCGGAGGAAATCGGCGCGGCCTTTTCCGCGACCGGGACCAGTACCGCCGCGGTGGGCGCCCTGATCGGCGGCCGGGGCTCGAATCCGCTGAATCAGGTGACCGATCTCCAGTTCCCGGAGAACGACGTCTTCTTTCGGCCGCTGGCCGTGTCCGCGGCGGGGACGCTCGACGGTTCGGGCAAGCTGTCGGGCATCGGCGCCGGACCCCCGCTGGTGGCGATCTATCGCCGCAAGAACGGCGGAACGATCGCCACGTTCTACAGTGCGGACGGGCGGATCACCACGCCGCTGCCCGGCGACCCCAATCTATCCTATCAGAACTTTGCCAGTTCCGGGTCGTACGTGGCGAGCGGTCTGCAGCTCGACCGACGAACCAGCAACGGTCGGCTCGACGCGTTCGTCTACGTCTTCGACACGGCGGCGGCGAACGTCCCGCGCACCGGTTCGGCGTCGTTCAATGTCGGCTTGCAGGGAGGTGTGGCGCAGGCGGGCCAGACCTTTGCCAGCCTGAGCGGGACCGGCGGGCTGACCGCCGACTTCGGCGCCGGCACGATCCAGACGATCGGCAGCTACACGGTGAATTCGAGGATTCCCGGCAGCGACTTTTCTCCGGCAGGCTCCGACACCGACAGCGGATCGTGGTCGGGCAACGCGACGATCTCCAGCTCGGCCAATGCCTTCAGCGGCACGATCACGTTCGACGGCACGACCGACTACACCGGCTCGTGGGACGGGCGATTCTTCGGCCCGGCCGCCGACCAGCTCGGCGCCGTGTTCAGGGCCAGCGCCGCCAACGGTGACCGGGCGATCGGAGCGCTCACCGGCGCGCATGGGAGCGGGATCGGCGCGTCGCAAACGCCGCTGCTCGATCTGACGACGACGACGACGCTGCAGGGCCTGGAGGCGCGTTTCGAGTACACGCCGGGGTTCAACTCGCGGATAGGCGAGCTCAACGGGAAGGTCGTCATCACCTACGACCCGGTGGCGAAATCGTACGTCCTGAAAGCCGACCCCAACACCAGCAACCCCAACCTGATCGGGCTCGATCACACGCTGACTCAAGCGGACGAGGACGCCGCCGCCAGCGACGCGAGCTTCACGGCCTACAGCACGCCCGACTTCACCGCCCGGGTGTTCAAGCCCGGGCCGAACAATCCGGCGATCCAGCTGACCTACACCAGCTTTGCCCAGGTGACCGAAACCGTCGTCGAGAACGGCCAGTCGACAACTATACAGCACTTCGTCCCGTTCGGCGGCCAGACGCCGAACTTCGACATGCCGACCAGCGGCAAGGCGACTTATTCCGGGGTCGTCTACGGCGCCGGCTACTATGGCGGGACGCAGCACGACGCCACGCTCTCCGGCACCAGCGCGTTCAACGTTGATTTCGGCACGGATGCCGCGAGCATGGTGCTGTCGACGACCGCGACCGACACGACGACCGGGACCGCCTATGCGCTGAGCGACATCACCATGAACGGCACGCTCGGCAACGCCTGCCCCGGCGGTTGCGCTGCGAACTTCGCGCTCAACACCACCGCCGGCGGCATGAGCGGCAATATGAGCGGGGCGTTCTTCGGGCCGAAAGCCGCCGAGTTCGGGGCCGCGTTCAAGTTCGACATCCCGGCCGGCAACGGCCAGGCGGCGAACACTTCGACGTTCGCCGGGGTGACGGTCGGCAAGAAGAACTGATCGGGGACCGGCCGGCGTTT
>DATJGQ010000272.1:0-11104 GCA_035494815.1 Gemmataceae bacterium | reverse complement strand
GCGGGCTTCGTCGATCTGCTCGAACAGCCCGCCGACAGCCGCGTTCTCGTCGAGGAGATCGGCGGCGGTCGGATGCTGACATTGCCCCGCAAGTCGTTCGGCCGACGGGGAGCCGTGCTGACGATTCAGGGCGACCGGTTGCGGGTTCAAACACGAGGCGGGACCGCCGACCAGGAATGGGCCCGCCGCCAACTGTCTGACATTCGAGTCGCACGGATGATCGACGCGGATGGCCCGGATACTTTTGAGGTTCTCATCGAGCCGCATCCGGGTGAGGGGGCGCGAGTGCGGCTCCCTCTGGGCGGCGAGGCCGAGGCGCGGTGGCTGGCCACGACACTGCGGCGCGGATTGCGAATGACCGACGCCGCGAGCGGCGAAGCGACGCCGTTTTTAGAGCGCGTCGAACAACCCGCCGGCTCGCGGATCATTCAGGAACCGCTGTCCAATGGCGTCAACCTGATCGTGCCTCCCGCCGGATATCGGCATCCGAGTGTCCGGCCCTATTTCGTCTGCGGGCTCGGATACCTCACGATCGCGCTCGCGGCGGGAGGAGTCTTGTGCGCGCTACCGGCGCTCGGACAACTTGACGACGGCTTGCGCGGGCTCCTCGGCGTCCTCTGGCTCCTGCCAGTCTTGTTCGGGATCGGCGCCGCCGCCGCGGCCGAGGAAGTCGTCCGGCGGGCGCGGCGGCACGCGACGCTGGCGGTCGTCGGCGAGACGCTGCTCATCGAACAGACGAACCTCTACGGCACCCGACAGCGGGAATGGCGCCGCTCGCGAATCACCGATATACGAGTCGGCGACAACTTGGAGGGCCGCGCGACCGGTCCACGCACTCGCCGGGCAGTACTCGACCGGACCGACCCGACTTGGGAGCTGCACATCCACCTGCTCGGCGGCGAGATCGTCCGCCTCCTCGACGGCTACGGGGACGCCGAGCTTCAGTGGCTGGCGACAGCCTTGCGGCGGACACTTCTGATGCCGGCGTCGGAAGCCCCCGCGTAGAGTATCCGCGATGCCGCCTCGCGACCGGTCAACGCGACGGCTCGTGAGCTTTCTTCCAGGCGGCGTGGTGCTCCCGGATCACCCGCAAGATGGCGGGGCCGTCTTCGACGCAGACGGGGATGGTCATGTCCTTCTCGCTGGCGAGCGGGAACTCCGGCCGGAGCATGTACGACCGGCACCAGGCGACCAGTTCCGCGTACATCTTGCCGGCCAGAATGAGCGGCGTGTTTTCGAGTTTCCGGACTTGCAAGAGTTGCCAGACCATCATCGTCTCGAGCACCGTGCCGATCCCGCCGGGGACGACGACGAACGCGTCCGACATCAGCACGAACTGGTGCAGCCGAGTAAAGAAAGTCCGGTGCTCGAACGCCTGGGTGACAAAGGCGTTCACCTCCTGCTCGAACGGGAGATCGACGCGGATGCCGATCGAGCGTTTGCCGCCGTCCGGGTCGGCAAGCTTGACACCCTCGTTGGCGGCCTGCATCAGTCCGGGACCGCCGCCGGTGATGATGTCGCAGTCAAGCCGGGTCAGTTCCGTCGCGACATCACGAACCGCCGCGTAGACCCAGTGATCCTTCGACACCCGCGCGGAACCGAAAATCGTCACTCGGTATCGCTGCCGCGTCGTGGGCCGCAGCCGCGTCAGGTTGTTGACCGCCTCCCAGAGGTTCTGAACGGACGCCGCGACGACGGCGAGCACATTCGCTTCATCACCGAGGCTGATGACTTCGGGGGAGCCGGGGCTGCTGGTCGGCGGCGTCTTCATGGCGTTTCGCTCTTGCGGGGTTTTTTGGATTTCGCCGCGGGACCATCGGTGGCGGCCGGCGTCGGCTCGCGGGCGGCCTCCCAGAGTCGAAAGCCGCCGGCGAAGGCGTTGACGTTCTGGCCCGCGCGGGAGCCCGGCGGCAGGGCCTTCAGCTTCTTCGTGTTGCCGCCGCCCAGGACGATGTCGTCCGGGTGCAGAGCCGCTGCCATGCGACTGACGACAATGGCGACGTGCCGGGCCCACTTTTTCCTGCCCATCCGCTTGAGCCCGCGCCGGCCGACGTAATCCTCGTATGTCCCTTTCCGATACGGCATGTGGGCCAGTTCCATCGGCACGACGACTCCCTCGGCGACGACCGCCGAGCCGAGCCCCGTCCCCAGTCCGAGGAAGAGCAAGAGACCGCCCTGGTAACTGCCGAGCGCCTGCATCGCCGCGTCGTTGACGAGCTTGACGGGCTTGCCGAACGCCGCTTGGAAGTCGAATCCGACCCAGCCGAAGCCCAGGTTATGCGGTTCCGTCAGAATCTTGCCGCGCACGACCAGGCCGGGATAGCCGATCGAGACGACGTCGTACGGCCAGTCCTCCGCGAGCTTCATTACGCCCGCCGCCATCGCCTCGGGCGTCAGCGTCGGTCCGGACGGGAACTTGCGCGGCTCGGACTGCCCGGTCGCGAGAATCTTCACGTTGGTCCCGCCGACGTCGATCACCAACACGTTCATTTCAACGTCCCTTCTCGTCAGGACACCGGACACGGCTCGACGTCCCAGACGTCCGCGGCGTATTCGGCGATGGTCCGGTCGCTCGAGAACTTCCCCGACGCGGCGACGTTCAGGACCGCCTTGCGGGCCCAGGCGTCCGGCGTCGTGTACAGTTTGCCGAGTTGCTCGTGGGCCTCGACGAAGGCGGTGAGATCGGCCAGGTGCATGTAGTGATCGCCCTTGGTCAATAGCGTGTCGATGATCGGCGCGAAGACGCCAGGTTCATTCCGACTGAAGTGGTCGCTGCGAATCAGGTCGAGCGCCGCACGGGTTTCCGGCTCGTTCTGGTAGTGCCAGTGTGGGTCGTACCAGCCGCGCGTCTCCTCGACCTGTTTGGCGGACAGGCCGAACAGGAAAAGATTCTCCTCGCCCGCCTCCTCGGCCATTTCGATGGTCGCGCCGTCGCGCGTGCCCACCGTGAGCGCCCCGTTCATCATGAACTTCATGTTGCTCGTGCCGCTGGCCTCGTATCCGGCGGTCGAGATCTGGTTGGAGACGTCGCTCGCGGGGATGAGCCGTTCGGCCAGGGTGCAACAGTATTCGGGCAGGAAGACGACCTTGATGCGGCCGCTCGTCGCAGGATCGCCGTCAATGGTGCCGGCGAGGTTGTTGATGAACTTGATGATGAGTTTGGCGAGCTGATACGCCGGCGCCGCCTTGCCGGCGAAGAAGAACGTCCGCGGCACGATGTCCAATCCGGGGTTCTCGCGCAGCCGGTTGTAGAGCACGACGACCCGTAATGCGTTGAGCAGTTGCCGCTTGTACTCGTGGATCCGCTTCACCTGACTATCGAAGATGCTGTCCGGATCGACGGATTGGCCGAGCGTGTTTTTGAGCCAGTTGGCAAACTGAGTCTTCGCCGTACGCTTCGCCTTGCGGACGGCCGTGCGGAAGGACTTGTCTTCGGCCAGCCGTTTGAGTTTTCGCAGCCGGGTCAGGTCGGTCACCCAGCCGTCGCCGATGGCGGCCGTGATCGCGGCGGACAAGGCTGGGTTCGCCAGCAGCAACCACCGCCGCGGCGTGACGCCGTTGGTCTTGTTGCAAAACCGCTCCGGGTACATCTCGGCGAGGTCCTTCACCGTTTTCGTGCGGAGCAGTTCGGAGTGGATCGCCGCGACGCCGTTGGTGCTGTGAGTGCCGACGATCGCGAGGTTCGCCATGCGAATTTTCTTGGCCCCGCCGTCCTCGACCACGCTCACCCGGCCGACGCGGCCGTCGTCGCCCGGGAATTGTTTGCGGACGTCGTCGGTCAGGCGACGATTGATCTCGAGGATGATCTCCAGGTGCCGCGGGAGCAGCGTCTCGAACCACGCGAGCGGCCACTTCTCGAGCGCTTCCGGCAAGAGCGTGTGATTGGTGTACGCGAGGGTGCGGCGGGTCAGGTCCCAGGCCTGGTCCCAACCGAGGCCGGCGTCGTCGAGCAGGATGCGCATCAGTTCGGGGACCGCCATCGCCGGGTGCGTGTCGTTGAGTTGGACGGCGACGTTGTCGGGGAGCGCACTCCAATCGGCGTTATTCCGGCGGAACCGACGGACGATGTCGGCCAGCGTGCAGGCGACGAGGAAGTATTCCTGCACAAACCGCAGGCCCTGGCCCTGCGCGGTGGAGTCGTCCGGGTAGAGGACGCGCGTCACCGTCTCCGCGGCGAGCGTCTCGGCCAGGGCGCCGACGAAGTCGCCGGTGCCGAACCGCTCGAAGTCGAAGTAATGCGGCGCCGTCGCCTGCCACAGGCGGAGGGTGTTGATCGTTTTGCCACCGTAGCCGACCACGGGGCGGTCATACGGGATGCCGATCAACGCCGACGGCCGCCCGCGGACGACTTGCAACGCCCCGCCGCGCATCTCGAACGAGCAGTCGAATTTCATCTCGACCGCGTCGTCGGGGCGCGCCACCTCCCAAGGGTCGGGGCGGTGCAACCAGTGGTCCGGCTGCTCGCGCTGCCAGCCGTCCTGGATCGTCTGGCGGAAGATGCCGTACTCGTACCGAAGCCCGTAGCCCATCGCGGGCAGTTGCATCGTCGCCATGGAATCGAGGAAACACGCCGCGAGTCGCCCGAGCCCGCCGTTGCCGAGCCCCGCGTCCGGCTCTTCTTGGAGCAGGGTGAGCCAATCGAGACGCTTGCGGGCGGCGGCCGCTTCCTTGACGATCGGGTCGAGTAACAGGTTCGTGATATTGTTCGCCAGCGATCGGCCGATCAGGAATTCCATCGAGATGTAATAGACCCGCTTGGGATTCTCCCGGGCGTACGTCTCCTCGGTGCGGACCCATCGCTGTGAGAGGACGTCGCGGACCGACCGGGCGAACGATTCGAAGCGTTCGCGCGGGCCGGCGTCTTTCACCCCGACGACGTGATCGAACAGGAGATGCCGTTCGTACAGGGCGTCATCCGCCGCCGTCAGTTGCACCGGGCCGCAGCCATACTGGCGGAGGAGTGCCGCCGTGCCGTCGGTCCCGACTTTGCGTCGGGAGGTCGTCCCTTTCTTGGTGGCCATGGATGCTCCCTTTCACTGCCGCGGCCCGGGCATGAGGTAAATGAATTCGACCTCGTCCGCACCCTGATTCGCACTCGGCATGACGGCACCGAACGTCTCGAATTCGCGCCAGCGGAGTCGGCCGGCCGCCCCCCAGGGGATGATCCGCACGCGGTCCTTCGACGGTTCGACCCGAACTTCGACGAAGCTCTGCATGAACGGCGCCCGGTTGTAGACGAACGCCGCGGACAACGACTCCGCCGTCAGCGGCCAGCCGTGGAGGCGTTTGGCCCACTGCCAGAGAGGCCACTTCCACGCCGGCGTCTCGCGGTCCAACTTGTCGACGACGAAGTCGCGCCGCGGAAAGAACGCGCAGTCGGCGACCGCCGGCTCCTTGGGCCAGTCCAACGGCGTGCCGATGCTCATGTACGCGCCACCGCCGCCGTTGACGAAATGGTACATCGTCCGCGGCGCACCCTCGGTCTCGTACCGCTCCCGGTAGTACTCGAAATAGTGCGTGTCGCCGGCCATGACCACGGGGACCCGATGGTCGCGGAGCAACTGATGGATCGAGCCGAAGTCGGTGTCCGCGGCGCCGAGACGATGGCCGAGGACCTCGATCTGACCGTCGTTGGGGATGCCCTCGCCGGACGTCGGCCCCTCGTGGCCGCCCTGGTATCGGCCGCCCGCGTAGAGCGGGTGACCGAGAATGACCATCGTGAACTTTCCTTGCGCCCGGTCGAGCGCCTCCTTGAGCCAGTGCCATTGAATCGTGTCGACGCGTCGCAGCACGCCGGTGTCGGCGGCGATCAGGGCGAACCGCTCGGCCTGCACTTCGAAGAACGGGCCGCGCTGCCAGCCGGTCGACACGCCGTATTCCCGCCGTAGCCGCGCGGCCTCCGCGATCATCTGTTCGATGCGGCTGTCGGTCGTCGTCGTCAGCCGGTTGTCGATCGCGACGCGGGCGTGCATGCCGGCCCGGGCGGCGTCCGCCTCGAAGAAGTTCGCCGTGAAGCCTTCGAGCGCGTCGTACCAGTCGTGGTTGCCGGGGATCGCGTAGATCGGCTTCGTGAACCCCTTGAACGGCAAATAAAAGTTCGGTTCGTAACCGGACATCGCTCCGGACGGATAAATCACATCGGATGACACGACGAGGAACTTTACGTCCGGCCGTTGTCCCAGCCGCAGGTATTGGTCCCGCAAGCTTTGCTGCGCCGCGCCGCCCTCGCCGGTATCGCCGAGGACGAGGAAACTAAAGTCGGCTGACCCGGTAGCGCCCTCGGGCGTCACGCGGTAATGGCGACCTCCCGGGCCGGTCTCGCGGTAGTGGTTCTCGACGGCGATCACCATGTGTTCGCGCCAGATATCGGTTCGCGCCGCGGCCCAGCGGTCCCAGACCTCGGTGGCCCAGCTTTCGCTGTTAAAGAACCAGCTAAACCCCCAGATCGGATTGACCGCGACGAGGATCGCGGTGACCGGCAAACCCACTTGCAGGCCCCAGCGCAGTGCGGCGCGCGGCGACGTCCGCATTTGCGTAAGACGGCGCGAGACGCGCATCCGCCGCACGAGCCAGCCGCGCGAGACGCTGCCGAGCAACCCCGGTCCGCGACCCTGTTCCATCCGGGTCAACAGGTTTTGCCAGCCACGTCGTTCGACGGGACGCGTGAGCTTACGCCATGCCAGCCTAGACGGAAGCAGAATGGCAAATGCTATGAACAGCGACGTCGCGACGTCGCCAAGGACGGCGACGAGCGGCGAGACCATCCCCACGAGGTTCCACTCCACCTGCATCCGCCCGAGGTGAATGGCGAAGAAGACGATGACGATCGTCCAACACCACGCCGCGTCGATCCGTCGACGGCCAACCTCCTCGGCCGCGAACGATGCGTGCAGCTTGCCGAATTCCTGATGGGAGGGCAGGCCGAGTCGGCCGTCCGGATGACGTGCGGCTAGCGGCGTTTCCCGCACTCGCTCCGGTTCTTCGTGGCGGCCGATCAACATCGCCCAGCCGGCCGAGAGGATGCGGACGCCGACGAGAATCACGACCACGCGCAGGCCGGAGACGGGCCAGCGCGTCACCAATACCAGCCCGAGGACGACGTTGATCAATCCCCCGGCGAGCAACCGCTTCCAGGGTCGGTCATCGGTTCGTCCGCGCCATGCGGCGTAGAGCTTACCGAAGCCGTCGATCAGGAACGACCCCGCCACGACGATCGACAGCCCGCGGAGGACGACGCGCGGCTCGACCAACAGCAGAATGCCGGCAACGACCGAGAGAATTCCGCTGAGGTACGCCGATACTCGCCGGTCTTCGTTGGCAAGCCAAAACGTCTCGAACATCTCGAGAGCACCGCACGCGCATAGGAGAATGCCGACGAGAAGAAGTGCAAGCGGCCCGGAATAAAACGGCGCGACGATCGACAAGCACCCCATGAGGACGATCAGCGCGCCGCGTGCGCGGCGCCCGCGGCCCGGCCGGCGCACGCGTTCGACCTCGGCGGTGGAATCGACCTCGCTGGACATTCCCTCCTCCGACTCACGAGGCGGCCGATTCGTGCGGATGAGCGACCTTCCCGTCAATTGTCGCGACCTTTCCGTCCGCCGCGACGCTGGCCATGGCCGGGACCTTCGCCGGCGCACGCCGCTCGCTGAACCAGCGAATGACGGAGTAGAACACCGGCGTGAAGAAGATGCCGAAAATCGTCACGCCGAGCATGCCGGCAAAGACGGCCGTGCCGAGCGCGACGCGCATTTCCGCCCCCGCCCCCTTGGCGACAACCAGCGGGACGACGCCGAGGATGAACGCAAACGAGGTCATCAGGATCGGCCGCAACCGCAGCTTGCATGCTTCCACCGTAGCTTCGAACCGGGGCTTGCCCTCGTCCTGAAGTTGCTTGGCGAACTCGACGATCAGGATCGCGTTCTTGCTCGCCAGGCCGACGAGCACGACCAGGCCGATCTGAGTGAAGATGTTGTTGTCCATTTTCGCCAGCCACAGGCCGGCGATCGCGGCCAATAGGCACATCGGAACGATCAGGATGATCGCCACCGGCAACGACCAGCTTTCGTACTGCGCCGCCAGCACCAGGAACACGAACACCACCGCCAGCGGAAAGACGAGCTTCGTCAGCAGATCCTTGCCCGCCTCGATCTGTTGAAACGTCAGTTCGGTCCACTCGAACCCCATACCGCCTGGCAGCTCTTGCCGGGCGATCTTCTCCATGAGCGCGTTTCCCTGGCCGGAACTGAACCCCGGTGCGGTGCCGCCCGCTACTTCGGCAGACGGTTTCGAGTTGAAGTGGTTGACGATGGCCGGTCCGGCGATGTCCGTGATGCTGATCATCGTCGCCAGGGGCACCATCTGGCCGGACGCGTTGCGTACCTTGAGCCGGCCGACGTCTTCCGGCTTGAGTCGATAGCGAGCGTCGGCCTGGATGTTGACCTGCCAGTTACGGTTGAACAGCGTGATGTCGTTGACATACGCCGAGCCCAGATAAACCTGGAGCGTCTCGAAGACGTCGTTGAGGGACACGCCCTGTTTCTTGGCCTTGACCCGGTCCACGTTCACGTAGAGCTGTGGCTGGTTGGCGCTAAAGCTGCTGAACAGGCCGACCAGTCCCGGTTGGCTGTTGCCCTTCGACACGACGTTCGCCACGGCCCCCTGCAGCGATTCCAGCCCCAGGCCGGCCTGGTCCTTCACTTGCATCTTGAAACCTCCCGTGCTGCCCAGCCCGTCGATCGGTGGGGCACCGAACACGGTCGCCTGCGCTTCCTCGATGTCGCGATAGGTCGTTCGCAGTTTGGCCATCACCTTTTCGGCACCCAGCTCCGGGCGGCCGGCCCGTTCCTCGAACGGGGCGAGGATGACGAACATCCCGCCGACATTCGCGATGTTGCTGCTGGTGAGGATGGAATAACCCGGCAGGCTGATGGCGTGGGCCACCCCCTCGGTATTCATGGCCATCTCGGTCATTCGCCGCACGACCTCGTCGCTCCGTTCCAGACTGGACCCGTCGGGGAGCTGGACGTTGACGACGAGGTAGCCCTTGTCCTGTTGGGGAATGAAGCCCATCGGCACCGCCTTGAAGCCGACGAAGGTCAACCCGATCAGTCCGCCGTAAATGAGAAGCATGACCACGCTGACGCGCAGGAACAGAGACACCGTCCCGCCGTAAAGAGTGGTCGCCCGGTCGAAGGTCCAGTTGAAGCCGCCGAAGAACGCTCCCAAGAGGCGGTTGACCAGGGCCGCGAGGAACCAGCCGACTGCGGCGCCGGCGACGAACAGTCCGCCGCGTAAGGCCCACATCTTCGCGGCGTCCCCGGCGTGCTCCGCGGCCGCCCCGCCGTGGCCCGGCACGGGCATCCCGAACAATGGTGCGATGTAGGCCGGCAGCACGAACATCGCCACCAGCCCGGCGATGAGAACGATCCCCAGTCGGGGCAGCGCTTCGTTCTGGGAGTGACCGTGCTCGCCGTGTCCGTGTGGCTTCAGCAGGAGCACGCACAATGCGGGGCTGAGCGTCAGGGAGTTAAATGCCGAGATCACTGTCGAGGCAGCGATGGTCAATGCGAACTGCTTGTAGAACTGCCCGCTGATCCCCGCCATGAAGGCGGTCGGAACGAACACCGCGATCAGCACCAGGGCAATGGCGATCACGGGCCCGACCGTTTCGGTCATCGCCGTGCGGGCCGCCTCGCGCGGCGCTTTCCCCATCGCCAGGTGCCGTTCGACATTCTCGACCACGACGATCGCGTCGTCCACGACGATGCCGATCGCCAACACCAGCCCGAACAGCGACAGGTTATTGAGCGAAAAGCCGAGTAACGCCATGAACGCGAAGGTGCCGATCAACGATACCGGGACGGCGATCATCGGCACGATGGTGGCACGCCAGTTCTGCAGGAACACGAGCACGACGATGAAGACGAGGACGATCGCCTCGAAGAGCGTATGGAACACGCTCTTGACCGACTCTTCGATGAACACGGTGGTGTCGTAGACGATGCGGTATTCGACCCCCTTGGGGAAGTCCGCCTTCAGGTGCTCCATCTTCTCCCGGATGTCTTTGGCCGTGTCCACCGCGTTGGAGCCGGGCAACTGGAAGACGGCCAAAGTGATGGACGGGTCGCCGTCCAAGTAGCTGTTGACGTCGTAATTCTTGGCCGCCAACTCGACGCCTTTCTGACCGGGCCGGTCGTCGGACACGACGTCGCGGAGGTAGGTGACGGACCCGTCCGCGTCGGATTTGACGACGATTTTGCTGAACTGGTCCTCAGATTCCAGCCGGCCCAAGGTGTTGAGCGTGATCTGGAAGTTTTGGCCGACCGGCGTGGGGGGCTGGCCCAGTCGGCCCGCCGCCACTTGCACGTTCTGTTCTTTGATGCCTTTGACGACGTCGCCGGCCGTCATCCCCCGCGCCGTCAGCTTCTCGGGATCGAGCCAGACGCGCATACTGTAGTCGCGCGGGCCGAGGAAAGAGACGTCGCCGACACCCTTAACGCGGGCCAACTCGTCCTTGATGTAGATCGTCGCGTAGTTGCTCAAATAGAGTTGGTCAAACTTGTACTGCTCCTGGCCCGTACTCGGATCCTTCTCCTTTTCCGAGATCAGGTTGACGCACATCAGGATGCTGGGTGATTTTTTCTTGGTAGTGACGCCCTGTCGTTTCACCTCCTCGGGCAGTTTCGCCTCGGCGACTTTGACGCGGTTCTGGACGAGCACCTGGGCCATGTCCAGATTAGTGCCGAGCGCGAAGGTCACGTCGAGGGTCATCTGGCCGTCGTTGGTGCACCGCGAGGACATGTAGATCATGTTCTCGACGCCGGTGACTTCCTGCTCGATCGGCGTGGCGACGGTATCGGCGACGACCTTGGCGTTGGCACCCGGGTACGTCGCGGTGACCGAGATCGTCGGCGGCGCCACTTCCGGGTATTGCGCGATCGGCAGTTGCGTCAGGGCGACTGAACCGACGATGACGAAGACGATGGACAGCACTGTCGCGAAGATCGGGCGATCGATGAAAAAATGCGCAAACATGGTGATCGTCTCCTTTAGCTCTTGGCGCCCGGTTTGGTCGGCTGAGCCCCGGCCCCGGCCGCGGTAT
>DATJGQ010000271.1:0-2856 GCA_035494815.1 Gemmataceae bacterium | reverse complement strand
ATCTGCCGTTCAAGCTCGTGCTGCCCGCCGAAGCGATGTCCGTGGGCAAGGCGTGGGACCGCAACTACGCGATCAAGCTCGAGCCGCCGCACGGGACCGGCGAGAGTTTCGAGGCGACGCAGCGGTACACGCCGAAAGGTGCCGCGGCCGGCGTCGTGACGATCGGGTTCACGACCAACGTCAAGAACCCGCCCGAGGCTGCCGCCGATCAACTGCCGCTGTTGCCGCTCATGCCGGAGGGAGAGATCCAGTTCGACTTCACGAACGGCCGGCTCAAGGGCGTGAAGTATCAAATTCGCAAGGAACTCGCCGAGCACCGCGGCGAGGGGAGCAAGTACGTCTTCAAGACGACGTACGCCGAGGAATTGGTCGCGGCGAATTGACTGCGGCGTTTTAGGCGTACCGCCGTGGTCCGTCTTTGCCTTGTTTCAGCCCCGAAGGGGCGGCCGTTAATAGCCAGGGGTGGAGCGCAGCGGAACCCCTGGAAAACGAATTGAAATAACCGGCTAGCCCCAACGGGGCGATCGTGACGATCGCCCAGTTGGGGCTCTTTTTTTATTTGCGATCCCAGGCCAGGGGTTCCGCTGCGCTCCACCCCTGGCTATTGACGGCCCCCCCTTGGGGCGAAGAAGACAATTATCCTGGGATGGCGCAAGGAAGCGCTACTCGGTGCTGCCGCCGCGAATGTGACCAATTCCCAGCGCCTTGATCCGGCGGATCAGACGTGGCCGCCAGACGCCGAGCATCTCGGCGGCCTTGCTCTGATTGCCGCCGGCACGCTTTAGCGCCAATTCGATCAGGCGGCGTTCGACCTGTTCCAGGACTTTGTCCAGCGGGGGCTCCTCGCGGGTCGGCCGCGGCGGCGCCTCGGCGGCGATTTTCGACTGCCGCAAGGCTAACGGAAGATGGGCCGCATCGATCCGCCCGGCGCTGGCCCGCTCGGCGGCGTGCATCAGGACGCCGTGAAGTTCGACGAGATTTCCCGGCCAACGGTGCGCCTTGAGACACTCCGCGGCCTCCGGCGTGAGCGTCGCCGGCGGCCGGTCCAGCGCGGTCGACACTCGGGCCGACATCGTCTCGGTCAGCAACGGTAGATCGGCGGGGCGTTCTCGCAGTGCCGGTAAACGAATGGTCAAAACCGAGAGCACCGCGAACAACTCTTCCAGGAGCCGCCCGGATTGGAGATCCTCCGCCGGGTCGCCCCGAAAGCCCGCCATGACTCGGACGCCGGCGTCGGGTTGATCGACAAAACGGCCCGCCAGCTCGGACTGAACGTCCCGCGGCAATCCGCCGGGATCGCGCAAGTACAGCGCGCCGAGCCAGTCGGGGTGATCGAGCCCGAGCGGGCCGAACAGCACGCCGCGGACGGCTTGCAGTGGAAGATTCCCGCAATTGAGTGTAACGAACGGCAAATGCCTCCGATCGCTCGCATAATGGACGGCGCGGGCGAGCCACTGCTTACCGGTTCCGGTCTCGCCGACGAGCGCCACGGGGCAGGCCGTCGCCGCGGCCAATCGGGCCTGCGCGGCGATCGATTCCAGGGCCGGAGTTGCCGTACGCCAGTTTTCCAGTCGATATTTCTGGGCGGCCCGCGCGCGCAAGCCGGCCAGGGCTTCGGTCAGTTGCCGGGAGCGGCCGGCCGGCGTCGTCCCCGTCGGGTGGATCTTCCCGAGCACTCCCAGGAGCCGATGCTCACCCGGCAGCGGCAGAAACTCGATCTCCCACCACGGCGGCCCCGTGGCAACTCCCGGATGTGGGCGTTGCACTCGGATCGTTTGCCCTTGTAAGACCTCTGGCGGCGGACATAACGTCCGCGCGAGCGGCGCGAGGGGGTCACCAGTGGCGCGGCGGGTGCACGTCAAACCGCCCGCGTTCGCGGCCGATTGCCCGGTGAGTCTTTCCCAGGCGCGGTTGACGAACATGATCCGCCGGCGCCGGTTGAGAACGAAAAGCGGCTCGCGGCAGTGCTGGAAAAAGGCGCGCCAGCGGAAAGTGTCGGAGGCGCCTGAAGCGTCCATGGACGGACGATTCACCTCGGAGACGTCTCGGGTTGCGAGAAGAGCGCGTAAAAGATCATCACGATGACCAGTGCCCCCGTGCCGACGATGGCCAGCACCCACCAGCCCAGGCCCGAGTCGATCCACCACGCGATGAAGTAGAGCGCGATGCCGATGCCGCCGAGGAACGTCGTCATCCGCACGCCCCAGCGGACAGCCTCGCGGACGATCGCGCCCCAGTCGTCGTACCTCGTGGCGCTGTAGACCAGGCTGACCACGACGATCAGCACCGGCAGGTCCCAATAGATGCTGTAGTCGGGCAGCGCGATCATGTGGGCAGTTCGTCCTTGCGGTCGTGGGCGCCGAACGCGGGGCCGGCGAGCGCGTCGTAAATGACCAGTACGTTGAGGACGCCGGCGATCACCGTGTACACCCAGCCAAGGTCCCACCGCTTGTCGCCGTCCCGCTGCAGGGCGTTGAGTTCGGTCTCGTCCGGCGCGGCCTCGAACTTCTTGATGAAGCCGTCGCGATTGTCGATCGGGCCGCGCGGCTGGTTCGGCGGGTCGGTGTTGTAATGGTAGATCGCCGGCCAGCAGACGATGCCCATCCAGAACTGCCCGGCGAAATGTGGCCGGTTGTACAAGTTATTCACCAGCGCCGGCAACCTCCAGGCAGGAAAGCGGGAAGCGGTATCGCCCAGAAAGACGTTGCTCCAGCGGCCCAGGTACATGCCGTACAAGAACAGCGCGTAGAGGCTGACGCAAAACAGCAGTCCCTTCCCGACGCGGCCCTGGTAGATCTGGCCGAAGCCCGGGATGAGGTAGCTGAGGACGGCGGCGAATACGTCGACCTTCGGCGG
>DATJGQ010000270.1:0-3409 GCA_035494815.1 Gemmataceae bacterium | reverse complement strand
GGAGTCGCCGCTGCATGCACCGGAGGTGCTCGGCAAGTTCCGGGTACTTCCCCTTGTACTGCTCGTATGTGTCCCACCAGGCGTGCGCGAGCGCCCGACTGCGGGTGCCGAGGCCCTTGCGAAACGTCTCGTACACTTGGGGCGGCACGTCGAAGTGTTTGTCGGGGTCGAGGCCGTAGAAGTTCTTCGCGCCGCGGATCGCCTCCTCGCCGAGCGGCTCGCCGTGCGCGGAGTGGTGGCCCTCCTTGCCGGGCACGCCATACGCGATGTGGCTGTCCACGATGATGAGCGTCGGCCGGTCCGCAGTGCGCTCGAACGTGCGGAACGCCTGTTCGAGTGCCTCGAGGTTATTCGCGTCGCCGACCCGCAACACGTTCCAGCCGTAGCCGAGGAAACGGGTCGCCACGTCCTCGCTGAACGCGAGCGCGGTGTTGCCTTCGATCGTGATGTGGTTGTTGTCGTAAATCCAGCAGAGATTATTGAGCTTCAAGTGCCCCGCGAGCGACGCCGCCTCGCCGGAGATGCCCTCCATCATGCAGCCGTCGCCGGCGATGGCGAAGCAGCGGTAGGTGAACAGGTCAAAGCCGGGGCGGTTGAAGTGCGCGGCCTTCCATTTGGCCGCGATCGCCATGCCGACGGTCGTCGCCACGCCCTGGCCGAGTGGGCCGGTCGTCGTCTCGACGCCGCTGGTCCAGCGGTATTCCGGGTGGCCGGGACATTTCGAATCGAGCTGGCGAAACTTCTTGATATCGTCGAGTGTGACCGACGGCTCGCCGGGCGTCTCGTACGCCGGATTGACCGCCTTCACGCCGGTCAGGTGCAGGAGTGAATAGAGCAGCATCGACGCGTGGCCGGCGGAAAGCACGAACCGGTCGCGGTCGGGCCAGATCGGCTGGGCCGGGTCGAAGCGGAGGATGCGTTGCCAGAGGCAATAGGCGACGGGGGCGAGCGCCACCGGCGTGCCGGGATGCCCGGAATTGGCTTTCTGTACCGCGTCCATGGAGAGCGTGCGGATGGTGTTGATGGCCAGCATGTCGGCGGCGTTGGCGGTGTCCGGCCCGCGGCGCAATTCTTTCGGCCCGGCCGAACCGAGACCTGCGGTCGCCGGCGTTTGTTGTCCCAACATGTGCGGTCTCCCTGATGATGTGGCGCGCCCGCCGACCGGCGGGAGGATCCGTGCGATTCGAAGGGCATTACGTACCGATGGTACGCGGTCGATCGGTGGAAGTCCGGTGAAAAACCGGGGAATGTGACGACGTCGATCGGGCGAACCTCTCGGGCGGGTGCATGTCCACGGCTTTGCGCGGACATGTTAGCCCCCATGCCCACGCAAAGCCGTGGGCATGGCACCCGATCCGGTTACTTGCTGGTCCGCGAGTCAGGACCGCGTCAGTCGCTCGGCCAAATCGTTGTCGCCGCCGACGTCGGTCAGTCGCTGCTCGCGGCCCTGGTGCAGATATGTCAGTTTGCGATGATCCAATCCGAGCAGCGACAGCATCGTTGCATGGGCATCGTGCATGTGGACTTTATCCTCGACCGCCCGCAGACCGATCTCGTCGGTCGCGCCGATGATCTTACCGCCGCGGACGCCGCCGCCGGCCAGCCACATCGTGAAGCCGTTCGGGTTGTGGTCGCGGCCGGCGGAGCTCTGCGACGTCGGCGTGCGGCCGAACTCGCCCGACCAGACGACCAGCGTCTGCTCCAACAGCCCGCGGGCGGCCAGGTCTTGTAACAGCGCCGCGATCGGGCGATCGACCTTGCGCGCCTGCCGCAGCGTGCCGGCATGCGAATTGTCGTGGTGGTCCCAGTCCTTCGAGTCGCCGCTGCCGGAGATCAATTGCACGAACCGCACCCCGCGCTCGACGAGTCGGCGGGCGATCAGGCAGCGGGTGCCGAAGTCGCGGGTGACCTCGTCGTCGAGGCCGTACAGATGGTGAGTGGCGGCGGTCTCGCGGCGGACGTCCACGGCGTCCGGCGCGGCCGCCTGCATCTTGAACGCCAACTCGTACGCGGCGATGCGGGCGTTCAGTTCGCCCGACGCCGCGGGGGTGTGTTCGGCGTGCCGGCGGTTGAGCGACTGCGCCAGATCGAGCATCTGCCGCTGTCGCTCTTCGGTGACGCCGTCGGGCCGGTCGATGTACAAGATCGGCGTGCCTTGCGTCTGCAGCGTCGCGCCTTGGTAGACCGCGGGCAGGAAGCCGTTCCCCCATAGCGGGGTGCCGCCCTTGACCTTGCCGTCGGGGTCGGTCATCACGACGAGCGCCGGCAGGTTGTCCGCCTCGCTGCCCAGACCGTAGGTCACCCACGAGCCGACGCTCGGCCAGCCGAGCCGCGACTGGCCGGTGAGCAACGCGTATTGGGCCGGACCGTGGTTGAAGGCGTCGTGATAGCAGCTGCGGATGACGGCGAGCTTGTCGGCGTGGTCCTGCAGGTGCGGGAAGGCTTCCGAGATCGGCATCCCCGACCGGCCGCACTGGCGGAAATTGATCTTCACGCCGAGCACCGGCTGCTTGGTGACGTCAGTGAACTGAGCGGGGATGGTGCCGAAGCTCTCCGGCATCCGCTGTCCGGCCAACTGGTTAAGGGCGGGCTTCGGGTCGAACGTCTCCATCTGGCTCGGCCCGCCGGCCATCATCAGGAAGATGACCGACTTGGCCTTTGCGGGAAAGTGCGGCCACTTCGGCGCGAGCGGGTTGGCGGGGAGTGGCGCGGCGCGACCGTCACGGGAGAGCAGGTCGAGCAGGGCCCAGGACCCGAAACCGAGCCCGACCTGGGTGATCCAGTCGCGACGCGTGAACAATGGACGCTGCACGCCAGTGCCCCTTCTATTGCTTCCGCCCAACCCCTTAATCCTCGTTCCCAAGCTCCGCTTGGGAACGCACGACTCGAAACTCCGCGTCGAGACCTGGCTTTCTGTAGCCGGGGTCACTGACCCCGGTCCACGTGTCCAACAGGACACGCGGACCGGCTGAGGCCTTCTGCAGCCGGGGTCACTGACCCCCGGCTACAGAAGGCAACGCGCGAGGTTCGCATCACGGCAGATAAATAAACTCGCTCGTGTTAAACAAAGCCGCACATAATTCCGCGACTGCGGCGAGTCGATCCTCAGTCGCGTTCCACTTCTCTTGCTCCCGCAGAAACTTCATCGCCTCCCGCAACTCCGCCGCTGTGGTGGGCCGGCCGTAAACATACAGCCACGCCCGTCCCGCGACGGCCTCGGCCGTCCCGTCCGTCTCGCGCAACAACCGCGCCGCGAACGTGGCCGCCTGCTCCCGCACGCCGCGGTTGTTCATTAGGGAGAGCGCCTGATTCGCGACCACGGTGCAATCCCGCTGTCCAGAGCTCGCAACGTTTTCCGGCAGGTCGAACGCGCTCAGCGCCGGAAACCGGAACGACCGTCGCACCACGA
>DATJGQ010000269.1:0-2013 GCA_035494815.1 Gemmataceae bacterium | reverse complement strand
GGTCCACGAGCGTGATCGAGTCCTTGATGCCGGCGCGCTTCCAGGTGCCGCGGATGATCTTGCCGTCGCGCAGCACCCACACCGGGTTGCTGCCGACCGTGACGTCGAGCGGCGACGGGGCGCCGAGCACGTCGTGCAGCCCGGTGCTGGCGATGTTGACCGACATGATCACGACGTTCGTCGTGCTGGCGCGTCCGTTCGTGGTCATGTCAGGCGATCCGTCCTGGGTCCGAAGCCACCTGTTCTTGGCCCAGGTCCACACGGCACTCGCCGCCGGCCACGACATCCGTACCGACTTGGCGGGCTTCGCCGACGGGTCGATCGTGCCGTAGTGGAACAGCGGCCGCGGCGCGGTCAGGGAGTGCTTTTTCGACACCCCGGCGCGGAGCATGGCTGTGGTCGAGGCAAACACGTTGTGGGGGGCCGGCCGGCTGTAGTCCCGGTGGTAGGCCGAGGGGTAATTGCCCTGTGAGATCAGCACCGCCTCGCTGTGGGCCACGATCGGCGGCAGATCCTTGGGGTTCGCGCCGGAGAAACCCAGCACGCTGCCGTGCAGCAGCGCAAGGATGTCGGCGTCGGAGATCCGGGCCGAGCGAATCGGTCCCACGGTCGGCGCGCTCTGGCACTGGAAGATCGCCATCAGCCGGGTGAGGCCGCCCTCGACGAGCTCCTCGACCACGACGTCCGCGTGGTTGAGTCCGGCCTGCGGAAGCGCCGGGGCGATGTTGTCGATCTTCACCGCAAGGGCCGGACGTCCGGCCTTCTCGCCGGCACCTTGCGGCACGCCGGTAAGCGGGCACACCGGCCCGACGTTTGCTGCCGCCGACGTCGACGGGTTCGCCGGTGAGTCGGGCTTCGCGTCGGACGAGCCGCTGTTGCAACCAGCCAGCGAGAGCGTGGCCGCCGCGATGACCGCAACGGCCGGGATTCGGAAGGTGGTCAGCTGCATGCTTTCGACGCCCCTGTCGTGACGGTGGGTCGGTGAGAAGAGGAGTTGGAGATCTTCACTGGTTTCACGCCTTCGTAGGACGAGCCGACAAGCAGTTCCAGCCCGCTGCCGAGCGAGGGGTCTTGTTTGAGGATTGAGCCGGTCACCGCCGCAGCGACGGTCCGCGCGGATTCCGCGCGGGCCGGCCCGTACAAGACTACGGTCGCCGTCTTGTTGCTCCCCTTGGGGGCGTTACCGGTCGCGCTCACCGAGAAACCAAGCCTGCTGAGATCCCCGGCCGCCCTGGCCGCGAGCCCGTTCGTCTTGGTGGCATTGAGCGCCTTGAGGGCGATGCTCGACGGCGGGATCGTCAGCCGACCAGGCCGGGTGACGTTGTTGATCGGCCGGTCGAGCCTGAAGTCGCGGAACAACCGCTTGGAAAGCACCGGGTCCCACTCGACGGCGGAGCCGACCGCGGTTGGCAGGGCGGTGTTGGACAGCGGGACGGTGAGCAGATCGACGTTCTTCGGCGACATCGAGTGCAACTTGCGGGCGAGGTTGAGCTCCTCGCTGCTCCCGAGGCCGGAGTCGGTCGTGAGTGAGCCGGCCACCGCCTTGAGGAAGCCGTAGAGCTTCGGCAGGTTGATGAGCACGCCGGCGCTTTCTGCCTTGTTGAGCATCGCGGCCATGAACTTCTGCTGTCGCTGGATTCGCCCGAGGTCGCCTTGGGCTGGGTCGAACTCTCTCGCGCGGACGTATTCGAGTGCGGTCGTGCCGTTGAGGGTGACCTTGCCGGCAGGAATGTTCAGCCCGCTGCCGATGTAGCCGCCGGTCGAGGGGTCGCGGCGTACCGGGTCGTTGATGGCGCTCGCGTTGCAGATCGTCACGCCGCCGAGCTTGTTGACCATGTTCACGAAGCCGACGAAGTTGATCTCGATGTAGTGGTTGATGGGAACGCCGGTGTTGTACTCGACGGTGCTGACTGCGAGGTTCGCGCCGCCGAACGAGTACGACGCGTTGAGCTTGTTCTTCGCGGCGGGTACGACGCTCGCGCCGCGCGGGCAGCTGTGGTGCTTTGGCGGCAG
>DATJGQ010000268.1:0-7805 GCA_035494815.1 Gemmataceae bacterium | reverse complement strand
AAAACCCCCGCCAGCTGCGCCCCCAGAGTGCGGTGACGACCTGAAAGATCGCTCCCAGCAACATCAATATGCCGAACACGAGCACGGTGGCGAATGTGGCGATCATCGACGAGCCGATGGCGGCCATGCCGAGGATCATGAGGGCGATGCCCATGCCGAGCAGGAAGACCCAGATTTCCCTCAGGCCGCGCGTTGCGGCGACGCCCCGGTCCGGAACCACGAGGGTTGACTGCACGTTCATGGTCATCGATCCCCCAACAGCGTTTATGCGAACGGACGAGTCACTTCCGGCCGTCCCACCATGCCCAAAATCAGGTCGCGCCGTCGTCCGTGACATTTGACTCTGGTCCGAATCGGACTGGAAACCGGGAAGCCAGCCATGGCCGTCCCGCAATGCCGATCGTGCCAGTCATCTGGCGTGTTGAAAGCTGTTAAGCCATTGTCCGGACAGTACGACTGACAAAACTCAGTCGCAACTGGCAAAACTGACAGGTACGTGAATGAAAAAACGACAGGGTTGCGCTACTGGACCAACGGGAGACTGGCAAAACCCTATGCGGTCGCTAGAATTAGGTTCCAAACCTCTCGGAAGGACCTGTTCGGTCACGACGGCCGACAGGGTGGTCAGTTGCGCATCAACGGTGTCGCGCCTGCTGACCCGATGGGTGGCCGCCGCACAAACAGGATTGCGACGGGACGTCCTGGAGCGCGTGCCATGGTAACCCACAAAAACGGGCATCGGTTCGAGCTTTTCTGCCGCTCGCCAACAATCGCTTTTCCCCTTTTCGCGGCGCTTTTCGCGACATCGTTCGCCGCCGCGTCGGATCGTATCGCACCCCGCTTGGTTGTCGTCTTGTATCCGGAGAATAGCGACGGCAGCCCGGGCAGTTGTTTATTCGACCAGAGCATACGCTCGACATTCGAAAACAGCACCGGCGAGCGGATCGAGATTTACGCCGAATTCCTCGACCTTTCGCGGCCACTCAGCACAGACGACCGACGGGTCCAGATCGAGTACCTGAAGCGAAAGTATGCGGGCCGCCACGTCGACGTGGTCATGGCCGCGCTATCCCCGGCGCTGGATTTTGCCCTCCGACACCGCGCCGAAATCTTTCCCGGCGCGCCTGTCGTCTACTGCGCCGTCGATGAACGGGAAGTCAAGGCCCGCGAGCTGCCGCCCGATGTCGTCGGCGTCCCGATCAAGATGGAGCTGACGGGAACCCTGGACCTTGCATTGCGTCTGCATCCGCAGACGCAACGGGTATACGTCGTCGCCGGTCGATCGACGTTCGATCAGGCATGGGTCGCCGAGGCCCGGCGGGAGTTCAGTGCGTACGAAAGCCGCGTCGAGTTCGATTATCTGACGGCACTGCCGCTCGACGATCTCATCCGGAAAGTCGCCGATCTTCCGCCGCGCTCGTTGATCTACTACATGCACATGTTCCTCGACGGCAACGGACAATCGCTCGTGCCGCCACGGGTCCTGGAACGATTGGCCCGAGCGGCGAACGCGCCGATCTATGGGCACGCGGACGCTTACGTCGGTCGCGGCATCGTCGGCGGCCGCGTCTTCAGCGTCGAGTCCGCCGGCCGGCACGCGGCCCGAGTCGCCCTGCGAGTCCTGGCGGGCGAAAGGCCGGAATCGATCCACGTCCGAAAAGGCGACGATAACGCCTACATCTTTGACGCCAGTCAGTTGCACCAGTGGGGGATCGCCGAAGAGAGCCTTCCGCCCGGCAGCATCGTTCGCCAAAAGCGGCTGGGCTTCTGGGATCAATACAAGTGGCCGATTATCGCCGTCGTGACGCTCTGCGTCGTCCAGGCCCTTTTAATCGCCGGGCTGCTCGTGCAGCAATCCAGTCGCCGGCGCGCGGAGGCGGCCCTGCAGGCGAGCGAACGGCGGTACCGAACCCTGTTCGAAAAAGCCAACGACGCCATCTTCCTGGAGACCGAGGACGACGCGATCATTGGCGTGAACGTGCGCGCCTGCGAGCTTCTGGGCTATTCGCAAAAAGAGCTCCTCTCGAAAACGGTCCCGGAACTCCAAGCCCCCGAGGTCCGGGGCAGCCGGGGTTCGGTCATTAAGGACGAACTCGCGAAGCACTCAGACCGCCCGTTCGAGGCGATCGACGTCCACCGGGACGGGACGAGAATCCCGGTCGAAGTCACGGACGCCGTGATCGAAGAAGACGGCAAGCGAATGGTCCTCTCCATCGTCCGGGACATCACCGAGCGCAAACAGGCGGAGCAAACCCTGCGCGAGAGCCAGTCGGAACTCCGCACACTCACAGGCCGGCTCCTCCAGGCCCAGGAATCGGAACGCCGCCGAATCGCCCGCGAACTCCACGACGACCTCAACCAGCGGCTGGCTCTCATGGCCGTCGAACTCGATCTCCAGAGCCAACAGGCGTCCGACGCCACGGGCAGGAATGCCGTCCTCATAAGGGAGTTGTCTGCCCGCATCAAGCAACTCGCTTCGACGGTGCACGACCTGTCGCACCAACTTCACCCTTCGAAGTTGGAGCACGTGGGGCTCGTGGCCGCCGTCCGCAGTTTGTGCCGAGAGCTGTCGCGCGGCCACGAACTGCCGATCGAGTTTGCCCACCAGGACGTGCCCGATGCGATCCCCGAGGATACGGCCCTTTGCCTCTACCGAATCGTGCAGGAGGCGCTTCGGAACACGATCAAGCACAGCGGGGCGCGTCACGCCAAGGTGGAGCTGCGCGGGTCGAACGACTCGATCCGTCTGCGCATCGGGGATGACGGGAACGGTTTCGACGCCGGATTGGCGGACCGAAACGGCGGGCTCGGGCTCGTCAGCATGAGGGAACGGCTCCACCTCGTCGGCGGGGCCATCACCATCGATTCCCGACGGACCGGCGGTACCCGGATTGACGTGCGCATTCCGCTCTCCCCGCCCGGTCACACGAATGGCCAACTTCCGGCGGTTTCGGAAGACGCGGCCACGCTCGCGGTTGTCGAATCCGAGGCGTGACAAGAAGCTTACGCCGCGATTGATTCCGGACGTGTCGATTTGTTCCGGAATTGGGTGGTCGCGGTTGAATGCAAATCCGGCGCATCGCACGTCGCCGCGCATCACGTCGCGGGCTACACCGAAATCGTGCTCCCATTTGCCTCTCTCGCCCGGTCCGGCATTCTTCACCATGACTCCACGAAACGCCAGCCGCCGCTCGTTCCTGAAATGCTCGGCCGTCATCGCGACGGCCGCGCCCCTTGTGGGCAGCCTTGTCGACGCGCAACCGAAGGGCGGGGACCAACCGCTCTTCGCCTACGTCGGGACCTTCAGTTCCCCACTCCGCGACGTACTACCGACGCAAGTGGATCTCCCGCCCGGCAACGGTCGCGGCATCCACGTCTTCCGCGTGGACCGCGATACCGGCGCGCTGACAGCGCAGGGCGTCTATGAAATGGGGACGAGCCCGAGCTGCCTGGCCGTAAACGCCGCCGGCACCCGGCTGTATTCCGCCAACGAGACGGACCGCGTCGGCGAGGGAAAGGAGGGCAGCATCAGCGCGTTCACCGTCGGAAGCTCGGACGGCAAGTTAACTCTGCTGAACACCGTCCGCTCTGGCGGCGCCGGGCCGACCTACGTGAGCATCCACCCGTCCGGACGGTTCTTGCTCGTCGCCAACTACTTCGGTGGCTCCGTCGCGGTCCTGCCGATCGCCGAGGACGGGCGACTGGGGCCGCCTTCCGAGGTAAAGAATGATGGCGGTCAAGTCGGTCCGCCGCGTGCAGCAAATGCACCGAAGGGAAGTTTCGCCATCAGCGGCCATGACCGCACGCACGCGCACATGATCCAGGCCGACCCGGCGGGCCGGTTCGTGCTCCACGTCGACCTAGGACTGGACAAGATCTTCGTCTGGAAGTTCGACGTGACGAAAGGCACGCTGGCGGCGAATGACCCCGCCGCCGTGTCGCTGCCGCCCGGCGACGGGCCGCGGCACTTCCACTTCCACCCCAACGGCCGTTGGCTTTACTCCGTCCAGGAGGAAGGTTCGACGGTCGTGCTCTTCGACTACGACGCCGCGACCGGCCGGTTGACCGCAAGGCAGTCGCTCTCGACGCTGCCGCCCGGATTCGCGGGGAGCAATTTTTGCTCCGAGATCCTGGTTTCCGCCGACGGCCGATTCGTTTACGTCGGCAATCGGCTGCACGACAGCATCGGCATCTTCTCCGTCGGGGCCAACGGCTCGCTGACGTATGTCGGCGAGGAATGGACGCGCGGCAATTACCCGCGGAGCTTCTCGTTCGACCCGAGCGGCCGGCTTATTTATTGCTGCAACCAGCGGTCGGACAACCTCGCGACCTTTCGCGTCGATCCGCGCACCGGCGGCCTCTCCTTCACCGGCCAGTACACGCCCGTCGGCAACCCGTCGCATGTCGTGTTCGTCGAACTGAAAAAGGACGGCTGAGAGCCATCTCGATGAGGTCCCTCTATCTCGCCGCCGTGTTCGTCGGATTGTGTGCCTCCACAACGTATGCCCAGTGGCAACGGCAAACGATCGCCACGACCGCGGACTTTCGTGGACTGTGTGCGGTCAGTCGCGACGTCGCATGGGTCAGCGGCACGAAGGGGACATACGGACGGACCGCCGACGGCGGCAGGACATGGACCGTCGGTATTGTCCCGGGTGCTGAGAAGCTCGACTTCCGCGACGTCGAAGCGTTTGGTCCTGACACGGCCTACCTGCTCAGTGCCGGGCTTGGCGAGGACGCCCGGATCTACAAGACGACCGACGGCGGGAAGTCATGGGATTTGCAATTCAAGAATGCCGACCGCGACGCCTTTTTCGACGCCATCGCTTTTTGGGACGAGAAGTCCGGCATCGCTCTCGGCGACCCCGTGAAGGGACAGTTTCAACTGCTTCACACCGACGACGCCGGCGCGAACTGGAAGCGGCTCGAACCGGATATGCTGCCACCGGCGCTTCCGAATGAAGGGGCGTTCGCCGCGAGCGGCACGTGTCTGCTGGCCCGCGGTGAGAGAGATGTTTGGTTCGTCACCGGCGGGGCCAAAGTGTCGCGGGTGTTCCGGTCTAGCGACCGCGGTCGGACATGGCAGGTCGGAGAGTCGCCGATCCGGGCCGGCGCCGAATCGGCGGGCATTTTCTCGATCGCCTTTCGCGACATGAAACACGGCCTGATCGTCGGCGGCGACTATCGCAAACCGAACGAAGGTGGGGCGACGGTGGCCGTCACCACGGACGGCGGCAAAACCTGGGCACTCATCGAAAAGTCGTTGCCGTTCCGTTCGTGCGTCGCCTGGTCGGCCGGCCGGTGGATTGCCGTCGGCACGTCCGGCTCAGACGTATCGACGGACAATGGAGCCACATGGAAGCCTCTGGACCGCGAAAACTACAACAGCGTCGCATTCGCCGACGATGGCACAGGCTGGGCCGTCGGCCCGAAGGGCCGGATCGCCAAGTTCACCAAGTAAGCGACCGGGGCGGCGCCCGGCAACCGTATCGCAATCAATTCCTTCCGGCGGCCGTTTGCTTCCCGGCGAGATTGCGCTGAATGACGGCGTATTGCACCGCCATCGACACGCCGACCTCGCGCGACCAATACGGGGCATTATGCCCGCCGCCCGATTCGGCGAACACGAACGGGATCTTGTGCTCCGCGAGCAACTTCATGAAGGCGACGTTGGCTTCGATCAAGCGGTCGTCCGTGCCGCAATCCAGGTAGATGTGCGGGAGTTGTTCGCGCGGGATCTTGAGGACGAGTTGAAACGGATCGGACGCGGCGCAATCCTCGACCGTCGCGAAGAGTCGGCCTTTCGGCGAGCGCTCGGCCTGACTGCTGAAGCCCGGGATGCCGATCCGCGGATCGGCCTTCGTGGACGGCTCGTTCATCGGACGTTGCGTCGGGCGGCCGTCCTTCATCCGTTCGCCGGCCGACTTGGCATAGGCGATCGCGCCGCTATGGCTGCCGATCGAGCAAAACATGTCTGGGTGCTTCAGACCGAGCATGAGCCCGCCGAAGCCGCCCATCGACAGACCGTTGATCGCCCGCCCCTCGCGCCGAGCGACGGTGCGGTACGTGGCGTCGACATGCCCGATCAGGTCCTTAATGATGAAGTCCTCCCACCGGTTCTTCTGCTCGTCCCTGCTCTCCGCCCAATTGAGATACCACGAATTCCCGACGTCCGGCATGACGACAATCAGGTCGAGGGCCCGGGCATACTCGGGCACTCGCATGCGGGCCCAGGCGGTGTAATTGCTGGTCAGACCGTGCAGAAGATAGAGCACCGGGTAGCGGTCCGTCGAATTGGCATACTTCTCCGGCAGCACGATGTTGTATTTCATCGTGCGGCCGACCGCCTCGCTGGCGAACTCGACCGTCTTGACCGGAAGAGGCTGCGCGAAGGCGGGGACCGGCGTGAGAAGGAGCGCCGTCCACACCGCCATCAAGGGCTGTCGATGGATCATAAGGGGCCACCAGTGACGTTGAAGGATGTCGAGCCGAGTGGCCGAATCCTAATCGACGGGACGGCGCGAAACAAGCATTCCGAGTCATTGATTGTTGATCGCGCTTCCCCGACAACAGATGCTGACACCGGAGGGGATAGTCATGTCCGACGCACCGACGCCGCCCGCCGAACCGACCAAGGAACAGGTCAAAGGCGCCCTGAAAGCGTTCAAGAAGCGCCTAAAACTGACGCGGCTCGACGCGGAATCGCAGTTGAGCCGGAACCCGCTCTCGACCGGCCGGGGACATGGCATCGTCGCCATCTCCCCGCCGTCCGGTTACCCGCAGGCGGTTTGGGACGAACTCGTGCGGCAGAACAAGATCAAGAAGTCCGGCCAGGGCCAGTACGAGTTGGTCGGCGAGTGACGCTCGTGATGAAGATCCTCTTCCTGCACGGCTGGCGGTCCGCCCCGGGCGGCGTGAAGCCGTCGTTCCTGGCCCGCCACGGCCATGAGGTGATCAACCCGGCCTTGCCCGACGAGGACTTTGACGCGGCCGTCGACATCGCCCAGGCCGAATTCGACCACCACCGGCCCGACGTGGTCGTCGGCTCGTCCCGCGGTGGGGCGGTGGCGATGAACCTGAAAACTGGCAACGCCCGGTTGGTCTTACTGTGTCCGGCATGGAAACGCTGGGGGACGGTGCGGCAGGTCAAGCCAGGGACTCAGATCCTGCACTCGCGCGCCGACGACACAGTCCCGTTCGCGGAGAGCGAAGAACTGGTACGCAATAGTGGTCTGCCGACTTCGGTCCTGATCCAAGTCGGCACCGACCACCGGCTCGCCGACCCCGAGCCTCTCGCGGCGATGTTGCGGGCGTGTACGGGACGCAAGTTCCCCGGCTGACTCGCCGCTATCCGCGCAACCCGCTGCGACCCGCCAAGACTCGTTTCCGCTCGGCGGTGTACTTCCACCACGGCTTCTTCGGCTCGCCCTGCATGAACCGCACGGCGGAGATGAACGTGTCCAAGACGCACGGATCATGCTGCCGGCCGGTGATGCGGCCGAGCGCGTCGTAAAGCGCGTACGGGTCGGAGCCCCGCAGCTCGTCGGGCGACGAAATCCCCAATTGTCGGAGGTCGGCGGCGATCGACGGGCCGACATTGGGGATGTCTTCCAGGCGGACGACTTCACGTTTGCCCGGTTTCGCGGATTTGCGCATCATCGGTTTTCGCCCTCGCAAGTGTTCCGTCCACTGTACGTCCTGGCGAC
Organism: Gemmataceae bacterium; assembly: GCA_035494815.1. Classification (GTDB taxonomy): domain Bacteria; phylum Planctomycetota; class Planctomycetia; order Gemmatales; family Gemmataceae; genus DATJGQ01. The sequence goes on along the minus strand of DATJGQ010000268.1, from coordinate 99 downwards.
GCTAAACGCCATGTAAGTAGCGGACCGTGGAAACGGATGGCCCGGATCCCGCGGGTCCGCAACGCCTCCCCATCGGCGGGGGTGGGCAACAAGCTTCTC
>DATJGQ010000267.1:0-11001 GCA_035494815.1 Gemmataceae bacterium | reverse complement strand
GCGGCGCGAGTACGCGAAGGCCGTCGCCGACTATCGCGACGTCATCCGCCTCGACCCGAAGGAGCCGGACGCCTACGACAGCCTGGCCTGGATCCTCGCCACCTGCCCGGACGACAAAGTCCGCGATGGCCAGAAGGCGGTCGATTATGCCGGCACCGCCTGCGAACTGACCGACGCCTCCTCCGCGTACTTCGTGTCCACGCTTGCGGCGGCATTCGCCGAGACCGGCAAGTTCGAGCAAGCGATCAAATGGCAGAAGCGCGCCCTCGAATCGCCGCGCTACGAAAAGGACCAGGGGGAGAAGTCTCGTCAGCGGCTCAAGTTGTACGAAGCTCACAAACCGTATCGCGAGGACTGATCGTTCTCGCGACAGCAGCCTTCCGTCGTTTACCACCTTGCCAACCGTGTTCCGATCGGCGAACCTCCGCTGCGCGCGGCGGCGGCGGCGGCGCCGCGCCGGGTCGGTTTCACACGCCAGTCCCCCGAAAGGAACACACATGTCGCGACGCTTCTTTGCGTTGATCGCCCTGGCACTGCCCTTGTGGTTCGTCCCACTCCGGGCTGCGGACACTCAACCGATCAAGGTCCTGATCATCACCGGCGATCACGGACACCAATGGAAGGAAACCACGCCGTTCCTGAAAGACCTGCTGACCAAGGCGGGCATGACTGTGGACGTAACCGAGACGCCGGCCAAGGACCTAACCGCGACGAACCTCGCCAAGTATGACGTGATGCTGCTCAACTACAAGGACACGCGCAACGGGGGCCCGGACACACGCTGGTCGGACGCGAATAAGACCGCATTCGCCGACGCCGTCCGCGCCGGCAAGGGGCTGTTCGTCTATCATCACGCCTCGTCCGCGTTCGTCAGCGGCAGCGACTGGGACAAGGAGTTCGAGAAGGTCATCGCCGGGGGCTGGCGGAAGCAGGGCTATCACGGCAAGCGGCACGAATTCAAAGTGACGATCCGACCGACCGACCACCCGATCACCAAGGGCATGCCGGCGGAGTTTCAACACACGAACGACGAGCTGTACCAGAACTCGGTCATGCTCCCGGACAGCGTGTTGCTGGCCACCGCGTTCTCGGATGCGGGCAAGGACGCGAAGAACACGGGCAAGCACGAGCCGGTCGTGTGGGTGTCGCACTACGGCAAGGGCCGCGTCTGCGAGAACGTGCTCGGCCACGACGTCGCCGCGATGAAGAGCCCGGGGTTCCAGGCGCTGCTCGTCCGCGGCGTGGAATGGGCCGCGACGGGGACGGTGCGGACACCGGTGCCCGCCGACCTGAAATGACCAAGTACCGCTGTCGTCAGCCCGTGGGTGAGCCCCGCCCACCCGCGGACGCCAGCGGTCCTTCTCGGTTGACGCTTTTTCGACAGAAATTGGCCGCACGGCGAGAGACGCGCTCACCCGCCAACGACTAGACTCGCGGCGCCCATTCTTTGGAGGTGTGCCATGAATATTGCCTGCGTCGTGATGGTCGTCGTCGGACTGGCGATGGTCGCCGATGACTCTGACAAATGCATCCCCGCCAAAGACGATCTCGCTCGGCTATCGGGGACATGGCTGACCGTCTCGCTGGTGAACGACGGCAAGACGCTTATGGACGAGAAAAGCCCGCCAAAGCCGGGGCCCGCCACGAAACTGGTCTACGAGGGGACGAAATGGACGATCAAGGTGGGCGACAAGACGGTCGCCGGCGGCGTGTTCAAGATCGACTCCGCCAAATCGCCCAAGGAGATCGACATTTTTGACGAGACGGGCGTGAAGAACGAAAAGACCAAGCTCGGCATCTACGAGCTGAACGGTGACACGTACAAGTACTGTCTTGCCCCGGCCGGCAAGCCGAGGCCGACGGACTTCACGAGCAAGCCGGGCAGCGGACACTCCCTTTGCGTAAGCAAGCGCGAGAAACCATAGGCAACTTTGGAGGGCCTCACGAGGAGGATTGCGTGACTTCGAAACACCGCCGGGGCATGACGCTCGTCGAACTTCTCGTCGTCATCGCCATCGTCGCCGTACTTCTCGGCTGGCTGCTGCCGGCCGTGCAGCAGGTCCGCAACGCCGCGGCCCGGGCCCGATCGCTTAACCATCTCAAACAGATCGCCCTCGCGTGTCATCACTTCCATGACGTCAACCTGATGCTGCCGCCCGCCCAAGGGGCCACGCGGCCGGGTGTCGGCGTGATCGGGCCGGTGCACTTCCACATCCTGGACTTCATCGAACAGGGCCCCTTGCTGCAGAACGCCCGCGGCCCGAGCGGCTACGCCCGCTGGGACGTGAATGGCACGTTCGGCAAGGTGATCCCGACCTACCTGAGCCCGTCGGACCCGACGGTCACGACCGGCCAGGCGAACCTGGGCGCCCTGTGGGCCGAGACGTCGTACGGCTACAACTTCCAGGTCTTCGGCAACCCGCGACTGAACGGCAGCCTCGACGTCGCGCTCGGCAACCCGAACACGACGAACATCGCCTTCTGGTTCGGCCGCACCGCACTCGGGGCGATCCCGGACGGCACGTCAAACACCATCATGTTCACGGAGAAGCTGGCGCAGTGTGGCCGCTGGCTGGCAGAGGTGGACGGGGCGAGCCTGTGGTCGTGCGAGTTCAACCAGCGTCGCCCCGGTTTCGCGATCCCCGGCGCCGCCGCGACCAGCACCGGCCCCGCGAGCCTGTTTCAGTCCAACCCCGACCTGGCAACCTGCGACTGGCACCGGGCCTCGACATCGTCGAGCAGCGCTATCCTGGTGGCATTGTGCGACGGCGGCGCAAGATCACTGTCGTCCAGCACGTCGCCCGCGATCTGGTGGAGCGCCCTGCAGCCGAACGATGGCGGGCCCATCGGCGATTGGTAGTGGTAAAGCGCCGACCAGTCTGACGCGCAAGCGAAGGATCGTCCGACTTTCGCTCGCGCGTCCGGCTTGTCGGACCGTGTCGCAGACGCCACTTACTTAACTCACCATTCGGGCATTGGCGTGACCGATCCCTTTTTTGCCGCGCACACTCATCAGCATTGGCGAGCCCGTACAAGTTCACATTTCGCAAGAATCGATTTGGGATCGGCGCCGAGTATCCATTATGCTTGGCGCCCGTTGGACTCGCCGTTCGAGACTTGATTCGCGACCACGATCCGTCGGTGCTTTTTGGAAAGCCGCGGCCGCTCGCAAGGGAACGCGTCTTTCGGCAATTTGGGGGCGCATCGATGGCAACATGTCCGCAGTGCGGTAAGGAGGTGTCTTTCTGGGAGCGCGACCTCTTCACGGGGGCTTGCCCGCGATGCCGGTCGACCGGGGCAAGGCCAGCTACCCTTGGCTGCGGCACGCTCCTGGCAATAGGCCTGGTGGTCGCCATCTTCAGCCGACCGGGCTTCGGCGAGCTTGAATCGCGCATGTCGGGCGTGCTTTCCGCCGTCGAGAACCTCAAGAAGACTTCGGACACGCAAACGAGCGAGATCCGCGAGCTAAGGAAAGCCGTCGAGGAATTGCGCAAGGGCGGCGCCGCGCCGGGAAAATGATCGAGCTTATACAATTGCCGCCAAGCGCCATCGCTAACCGAGCGCCAACCGCACACCGATGCACCCGTCATGGGCGTCAGCGTCGATGCCGTACCGCCACCACACGGTGCAGTGGATGTCCCAGTTGTGATGACAGCCGCCGCGGAGGCGGTGGTCCTCGCCGGGGCCGGTGTTGGGCGTGCCGTCGCGCGGCACCTGGTCGAGGTCATCGACGCACGTGTCGGCGCACCACTCCCAGACGTTGCCGGACATGTCGTAGAGGCCCAGCTGGTTCGGGGCTTTGGCCGCGACCTCGTGGGTGTGAGTGACCTTTCCGCGCGGACGACGGCCCGCCACACGCCAGCCCCGTCGCCAGCCGAGCGTTCGGCAGACGAGGCGGCGGGCGGCCGTGAAGCGATGGCCGTACCACGCCACCTTGTCGATGTCGTTGCCGCCACTGAACCGGAAGTTGTCGGTCCAGTACGGGCCGCCGCGGGCGGCGTATTCCCATTCGGTCTCGGACGGGAGGCGAAACCGAAGCCTCCGGTCGGAACCGGCCACCGCCGGGAGAACCTCGCTCGCATTGATGCGGTCGAGAAAGCCGCCGGAATCGGCGATGTGATGCCACGAGACGTTGGTGACCGGCTTCCGCGGCTGGTCACGTTCGGCGGGGTTCGAGCCCATGACGTGCGACCAGAGTGCCTGCGTGACCGGCGTGGCCATCAGCCAGAAGTCGCGGACCTCGATCGGCCGTCGGTCCGGTTCTGCACCGAACAGGTATGGCCGGCCGGCAGTTCCCGGAACGGCGACGAAGCGGAGCTCGTGTTCGCCGTCGTTAATCCGCCATTTGTAAATTGAGAGACCGGCGAGTGACATGCGGGGATTGTCGCATCGGTGTGGCCGCGACGCCACGCCGCGCTTGCAAACTTCCTGCATTCCGGCGGGGTTGTCAGCACGCGATGGGCGTGTACCATCATCTCCTGTATCGTAGGACGCACCGTTTCGCCCTGGAGGACGCACCATGTTTCGGAAGACGTGGATGGTAGCCGCCGTAGCTCTGACCGTCGTGGCGCTCACGCCGGACACCGCAGAGGCTGCGAGGCAGCGACGGCGACAGAAGCGGCATCAGACGCAATCGGCGGTCGTCAGCTCGACGCCGATGCAGATGGCACCGATGGTTGCGCCGTCGCCGCCGGCACCGACGCCGGCCCCGCCGACGACGAAGTGATGGGTCGAATAGAAGAAGCCCCGGGCGTCCCGCCCGGGGCTTCTTCATTTTGCTTAGCGCAAAAGGAAAAAAGCCGGTATCAACCACTCCGCCGCTCGGTGCAGCGAGCGGCATCATGAACTGACACCGGCTCTCCTGTTCACGGCCGCCCGTGTGTTCCCGGAGGACACGAGCGGCGACGATTTCATTCGCCTCTTCACGACAGCGGGACGGCATAATGAGTTGCAGTCACTGTTAAGAATCAAGGCCTGCCCGTAATCGAGGGGACCACAATGACTGACCTCGTGCCGCCGATCCGGACGAAGATCGTGGCGACGATCGGGCCGGCCTCACGAACGCCGGCGGTTTTGCGGCAGATCATGGAAAACGGCGTCGGCGTCTTCCGGCTCAACTTTTCGCACGGCACGCACGACGAACATTCCGCGACGCTCGCCGACATTCGCAGCCTCGGTCGGGAAACGGGCCGGCAGGTCGGCATCTTACAGGACCTGTGTGGGCCGAAAGTTCGCCTCGGGCCGATTCCCGGCGACTTAGTCGAGTGTCCGGCGGGCCAGGAATTCACGCTCGTGGCTGATCGCGCTTCGGATGATGCGCACGAGTTGACATCCACCTACCGCGAGTTGCCGAATGACCTCAAGCCCGGCGAGACGGTGCTGTTCGCCGACGGCACGGTGGCGATGTCGGTCATCGACGTCGCGCCGGGACGGTCGAGATTGCGGGTCACGCTGCCGGGGCGATTGCGGTCGCGGCAGGGGATCAATCTGCCCGGGTCGAACTTGCAGGTTCCGTCGCTGACGGACAAAGACTTGCGCGACCTCGACTGGACCGCCCGCCACGCCGGCGACGTGCAGTTCGTCGGGCTGTCGTTCGTCCGCAGCGCGGACGACGTCGCCTGGCTCCGCCGCGAACTGGCGGCGCGAAAGTGCCCCGCGAAGATCGTGGTCAAGATCGAGAAGCCGCAGGCGGTTCAACATCTCGAAGAGATTGTGAAGGTGACGGATACCGTGATGGTCGCGCGCGGGGACCTTGGCGTGGAACTGGACGTCCACCGCGTGCCGGCGATTCAGAAGCGGGTGATCGCCCTCTGCAACCAGACGCACCGGCCGGTGATTACCGCCACGCAGATGCTCGACAGCATGGAGCGATCGAGCCGGCCGACGCGGGCGGAGGCCAGCGACGTTTTCAACGCGGTGCTCGACGGGACCGACGCGGTCATGCTGTCCGGCGAAACGGCGGTCGGGGCGTACCCGGCCGTCGCGGTCTCGACGATGCGTCAGATCTGCAGCGAGGCGGAGGCGTTCCAGAAGTCACACTGGCGGACGCCGACGACGGACGCCGCGGCGTCGCTGGCGGATTTCGTCAACCTGATCACCGAGTCGGCCGTCGATGCCGCGTGCGCGGCCGCCCGGCGGCTGGACGCCCCGCTGATCGTGGTCGCGACCGAATCGGGACGGACGGCGCTGGCACTGAGCAACCGCCGGCCGCCCGCGACCATCCTCGCACTGACGCGAGACGAGGCGGTGGCCCGCACGCTGTCATTGTGCTGGGGCGTGACCGCCGCTGTGATGGCCGACGGGTTGCAGCCGGAACAGCAACTTCGGTTCGCGAGTGACTGGTCGAAGACGCGCGGGCTGATTCGATCGGGACAGCGCGTCGTTCTGCTGCGCGGCAAGATGCCGGGTCAGGGCGAGAGCCGCGCCGTCTTCGCGGGCGAGGTCGCGTGACGATTGCGTCCGGCCTGCATGGCCGGTTCGGGTTAAGACGCGGATTGACCTGATAGGGGCGCTGCTCGGGATTGACTGAACTGGCACGGCCGGAAGTCAGTCCTCCCCTATCAGGAGTTTTGATGCCCCGATTCAACATCGTTTCCGGGAGACACCGATTCGGCCGGCTCAATCGCCTGCGTTTGCGGCCGAAGCTCGAGACGCTCGACGAGCGGAGTCTGCCGTCGTCGACCTTCGTGCAGACCGACATCGTGTCAGATACGCCGGGTCCGGCCCGCGTACAGGATCGTAACCTGATCGGCGCGTTCGGCATCGCACTCGACACGGTGAACCCGGTCGGTCAGAGTTTCGGGGTCGTCGTTCCGGCCTCGCTGTTGCAGCGCGCCGAGGACTTCGCCCTCGGCGGCGAGGCCCTGAGCCGACCGGCTTCGATCGATCTCGGGATCGGGCTGCCGACCGCGGTCGTGTTCAACTCGACCGGAAGCAATACCGACTTTCTCGTGACCGGCGGCGTGACGACGCGTCCGGCCGCGTTCCTGTTCGCGAATTCTCAAGGCCAGATCATCGCCTGGAACCCCCTGGTGGGCGAACAGGATGCGCTCGGCGACGTCCGGACGTTCTCGACGACCGGTCACGTGGAATTCCAGGCAACCGACGATCCGGTCTACTTCGGGCTCACCTTCGGCAAGGTCGGCGGCGCCAATTTTCTCTACGCGGCCGACCGCGGCAACGGCAAGATCGACGTCTTCGACGGCCAATTCCATCAGGTCGCGCTTCGGTCGGGCGGGTTCGAATCGTTCCTCGAGCCGAACCAGCCGGCGGGGTATAAACCCCTCGACATCCAAAACATCAACGGCAAGCTCTTCGTCTCGTATACCCGCGACGGGACGGTGCCGGCTGACCCGGTGGCCCGTAACGGCTTCATCGACGTGTTCGAGGCGAACGGCCACTTCGACGGCCGGCTCGTCACGGGGGGTGATTTGAATGCGCCCGACGCGATGGTCCTGGCGCCGACCGGATTCGGCGACTTCGGCGGCGCCCTGCTCGTTGGCAACCTGAACGACGGTCATATCCACGCCTTCAACCCCAACTCCGGGGCGGAGTTGGGCACCTTAAACGGGCCGGACGGCCAGCCAATCTTTATCCAGGGGCTGAATGGGTTGGCGTTCGGCGGAGGTGAGGGAACGGTCGGGGATGCCAATACGCTCTACTTCACCACGAATCTCACACTGGGGCAACACGGCCTGTTCGCGGGCATCTCCGTCAACCCGGACTCCGCACCGCAGGTCGCGAGCGTCGTGGTCGGTGACGGCACGCCGCAGCGATCGATGGTGACGCAGCTTCGGGTGACGTTCGATCAGCACGTGGTCCTCCCCCAAAACGCGGCCGACGCGTTTCGCCTCCGCCGACAAGGCGACGGCGCCGCCGTGAACCTCGCCGCGGACGTGAACGACCTCGGCGGTAGTACGGTGGTCACCCTCACCTTCGGCGGCGGGGCGGTAGAGCAGTCGCAACTAGTCAACCCGTCCCTGGCCGACGGCCGTTACACACTGACCGTCTTGGCCGGGCAAGTGGGCGGCGTCAACGGCGTGCTCGACGGCAATCACGACGCGGCGAGCGGGGACGACTTCATCCTGGCCGGCGACCCCGCGTCGAACAAGTTGTTCCGCCTGTTCGGCGATGTGAACGGCGACGGCGCGGTTAACGGGCTGGACCTGACCGCCTTCCGGGCGGTGTTCGGCTCGACGACATTCCCCACACTCTCGCCGTTTGACGTGAACGGCGACGGCGTCATCAACGGCCTGGATCTGAATGCCTTTCGCGCGCGATTTGGCGTCGTCGTCTGAGCCGTTGTCGGCCATTCAATCGGCTCAACCCGCGTTGTGCCGCAAGTACTGAAAACCAGGGGCTGAGAGCATGGGAGCTGACAGCGGCGAATTGTCCCTGATTTTTCCGGCGGGATTGGCCGTGTTGGCCACAGACGCGGATTACCTCACATAGACGCAATTGGCCCGTCGGGGCGTTCGGGCCGGAGTCGCTCTCCCCTGTGAGGTGTCGAGATGCCACGCAACAGCTTTCTCTCGAAGTGTTTGCGGGTTATAACCGCGCAGGACATGCGACGCCGCAACCGGACCCCCCGATTGCGGCTGCGACTTGAGGCGCTCGACGAGCGGTGCCTACCGGCAAGCTTCGTGCAGACGAACCTGGTGTCGGACACGCAAGGCCTGAGCCGCGTCGTGGACCCAAGACTGAGCGGGGCGTTCGGAATCGCCCTCGACACGGTCAACCCGGTTAGCCAGAGCTTCGGGTTCGCCGTACCTTCGTTTCTGTCACAGCGCGGCGAAATCTTTGGGCTAGGCGGCGAAACGCTCGCCCGATCGAGTTCGGTCGACCTTGGCGAGGCGCTGCCGACCGGCGTCATCTTCAATTCGTCGGGAAGCACTACCGACTTTCTCGTGACCGGCGGCGTGACCGTCCGTCCGGCGGCATTCCTGTTCGCGGACTCGCTCGGGCAGATCATTGCTTGGAACCCGCGGACCGGCGAGCAGGATGCCCTGGGTAACATCCAGACGTTTTCCCTCACTGGCCACGTCGAGTTCCAGTCGCCCGACGCGGCGTTCTATTATGGCCTCGCCCTCGGCAAGGTCGGGACGGCTAACTTCCTGTACGCGGCCGACCGCGGCAATGGCAAGATCGACGTCATCGACGGCCAATTTCACAAGATGACGCTCGGCACGGGCGGCTTCGAATCGTTCGTCGACCCCAACCAGCCGGCCGGCTACCGCCCGTTCAACATCCAGAACATCAACGGCAAACTGTTCGTCACATACGCCCCCGACGGGACCGCCGCCCTCGACCCGCTGGCCGCGAACGGCTTCATCGACGTGTTCGAAACGAACGGACACTTCGCCGGCCGGCTGGTGACCGGCGGCGACTTGAATAAGCCGTTCGGACTGGCACTGGCCCCGGCGGGGCTCGGCGACTTCGGCGGCGCCCTGATCGTCGGCAACGCCGGCGACGGTCGGATCCACGCCTACAACCCGACCACCGGTGTGGAGCTCGGCACGCTGAACGGTCCGAACGGCCAAGCATTGACGATCTCCGGGTTGACCGGGTTGGCATTCGGGGCCGGGAACGGCAAGGCGGGGGACGCCAAGACGCTTTATTTCTCGGCCAATCCCGACTTTGGGGCGAGCGGCATCTTCGGGAGCATCGCCGTCAACCCGGGCACGGCGCCGCGGGTGGCCGGCGTCGTCGTCGGTGATGGCACCGCCCAGCGGTCACTGGTGACCGGGATCCAAGTCGCATTCGACCAGCACGTCGTCCTTCCGCAGGACGCGGCGCAGGCGTTTCGACTTAGCCGCCAGAGTGACGGGGCGGCCGTGAATCTCACCGCCGACGTGGACGACCTCGGGGCCGGCACGATCGTCACGCTCCACTTCGTCGGCGGGGCGGTCGAGCCGTCGCTGTTGAGTAACCCGTCGCTGGCGGACGGGGTCTACACGTTGACCGTGCGGGCCGGGCAAGTCAGCGGCCCGAATCAGGCGCTCGACGGCAACGGCGACGGCGCCAGCGGCGACGATTTCGTACTGGCGGGCAACACGGCGACGAACAAGCTGTTCCGCCTGTTCGGGGACGTGAACGGCGACGGGACGGTCAACGGGGTGGATCTGACCGCGTTCCGCTCGGCGTTCGGCACGATCTCGATCACGTCGCTCTCGCCCTTCGACGTAAACGGCGACGGCGTCATCAACGGCCTCGACCTGACCGCGTTCCGCAGTCGTTTCGGTGTGGTGCTTCCGTAGCACCCCGGGTCGCCAGATTCCCGATCTCTCGTATCGGAAGACCTGGCGGCCCGGCGTGGTATGACGCGTCACTTCCGCCGCTTGTAGAGGATGGTGAACGCGGGCTCTTTCGCGTCGCCCATGTACATGGCGAACTGGATGGTATTGTCGTCCGGCATCTTGGACACCGTCTTGTGCTTGACCATCTTGCGGTTCATGTCCGGTGCCTCGCCGACCAACGTCAACGTGTTCGTCGCTTTGTCGAGAGTGCCTTCCATCGTCATGATGGAAGTGGACATGCTGTCGATCCACAGGCTGACGTACTTCTTCTTGGCAGGGTCATAGGAGTCGGCGCCGTGGCCGGAGAACTTCTCGCCCGCAATGTCCCCTTCGAACCGGCTGAGCAGCCAGAGGCCGCCGAGATCCATCTTGTAGGTCGCTGTGCCCTTGGATTCCATCGGGCCAATCCTCATCGTGGTGTCCCAGACGCCTTCCAGCTTCTTGAGGTGAGCGTGCTCCGGGCCGGGCTTGACCGGCTCCTGGCCCCGGGCCGACGGGACCACCACAATCACTGCGAGTGCGACCGCGAGGGACCGACAGAATTGCGTCTGCGTCATCGCTATTCTCCAGACAAGTACAGGTGACGAGTTCCCCGGCCCGGTCGACTTACGTCGACCGGCCGCCGATCACAAAGTGCGGATGTTCGCACCGGGGTGACGAGTATGCCCCGGCCTTCGGGACACCAAAAGGTTGGTTGTGGGAAAAT
>DATJGQ010000266.1:0-3536 GCA_035494815.1 Gemmataceae bacterium | reverse complement strand
TCTCAAGACGGCCGGCGAGCTCGTGCGCTCCGGCGCGGATGTCAAGGCGGTCAATCGGTACGGCGTGACGCCGCTGTCGCTGGCGTGCGAGAACGGCAACGCGGCGATGATCGAGCTGCTGCTGAAGGCGGGCGAGGATGTTAATGCTCCGTTGCCGGGCGGCGAAACCCCGCTCATGACAGCGGCCCGGACCGGGAAGCTCGATGCGGTGAAGCTGTTGATCGCCCGCGGCGCTGATGTCAACGCCAAAGAGGCGAAGCGCGGTCAGATGGCGATTCATTGGGCGGCGGCGGAGGGGCACGCGGCCGTACTGGAGGCGTTGATCGCCGCGGGCGCGGATTTCAAGGCGCAGCTCGACTCCGGATTCACGCCGCTGCTGTTCGCGGCGCGTGAAGGCAAGAAGGAGGCGGTCCGCGTGCTCCTCAAGGCCGGCGCCGACGTCAACGCGACGGTCCAGCCGAAGCGGGCGGCGGGCGGGAAGGGCCCGCGGGCGGGGTCGACGCCGCTGCATCTGGCGGCTGGAAATGCGCACTTTGAACTGGCGGCGTTCCTCGTGGACAACGGCGCGGACCCGAACGCGATCGGCCCGGGGTATACGGCGCTGCACATGGTCCCGTCGGTGCGGAAGTCCGGCGTCGGCGATAACGACCCTTCTCCGGACGGCTCGGGCAACATGACCAGTTTGCAGTTCGTCGATTTTCTGGCGAAGCACGGCGCGAACCTGAACGCTCGAATGACGCGGAAGGTCGGGTTCGGGCTGACGAGCCTGAACACGATGGGGGCAACGCCATTCTTCCTGGCATCGCGGACGGCCGACGCCGAACTGATGCGGTTCCTGGCGAAGCTCGGCGCCGATCCGCTGATCCCGAACGCCGACAACTCGACGCCGCTGATGGCCGCGGCGGGGCTCGGGACACGGTCGCCGGGGGAGGACGCGGGGACGGAGCCCGAAGTCGTCGAGGCGCTGCGGGCGGCACTGGAACTGGGCAACGACATCAACGCGGTCGACAACAACGGCGAGACCGCTATGCACGGCGCGGCGTACAAGAACTATCCCGCTGCGGTCGAGTTCCTCGCGTCGAAGGGGGCGAAGATCGACGTCTGGAACCGGCCCAACAAGCAGGGGTGGACCCCGCTGGTGATCGCGCAGGGGTTCCGGTTCGGAAACTTCAAGCCGTCGCCGGTGACGGTCGCCGCGTTCGCGAAGGTGATGACGGCGGCGGGGGTCGCCGTGCCCGATGCGCCGAAGCGGTTCGGGCATGGGGAGAAGAGCGGCAACTAACGGATCGCTTCGTACAACACTTGGACTAGCGCTGGGCCGAAGTCTTCGCGATCTTTCACGGTCGGGCAGTACCCGAGTTTGGAGTTACGCTCCACCATCTGCTCCATCAGCATCGACGGGATTTTGCGGTCGTGATAGAGGCCCTGTGAGACGGTCATGCGGCCGGGGTCGGCCGTCGCCGGGGACTCGCGGAGGGGGACGGTCGGGTTGAAAGTAGTGCGCGTCTTCAGCAGGTCGAGCGCGCGCTCGCCGAGGTCGCGGAAGGCGACCGGCGCCTGCAGGTACTCGCCGCTTTCTGTGTTGTGGAGCGACAGGAAGAAATCGACGCGACGGCCGGAGTCGACCCAACCGAGGACGGCCTTTCGCTGTGCGGAGATCTCCGGCATTTTGCCCGGTTCGGCGGTGTCCCAGTTGCGATTGAGGTCGTACCCGTTTGCGTTGTAGCGGACGCGGCCGGCGGCGACGCCGTCGGGGTCGGCCATCGGGAAGATCTTCCAGATCGCCGCGTCGCGCAAGCGCACGGCGGCGGGGTCGGAGGAGAGCAGAAAGCGGATCGCCCCCTCACCCACCCACGACGATCCCGACTCCCACGCGTGCTGCCGGAACATCAGCCAGAGGACCTTTTTGCCCGTATCGGCGATCGCGGGATTCGTGATGGTCAACAGGAGCATCTCGCGGCCCTCGACCGTCTTGCCGATCGTTTCGCGCGTCAGGAACCGCGAGCCGCGATGCGCGTCGAGCAGCGCCGCGAGGTGGCGGTTCGTGTAGGGCGGCACGTGCGCGATCCACACGCGGGATCGCTCGGGCGTGAAACGGATGGTCAGGCCCTCCGGGCTCCACGAAATCTGATCGTCGGCAAAATGCGTCCAGTTGGTGTTGTCGTAGCTGTAAACAGGACGCGTGTTCTTAGTGATCGCGTAGGCCGGGGCGCGGTAATCGTACTCGCCCGCGATCTCCGTCAGCTCGACCGTGACCGGCGATCGCAGCGCGTTGCTCAGCTCGAAGTAGTACCAGCTCGCCTGGCGATTGCGTTTGTCGACATCCGCCTGCCCAGGGACGCCGATGCGGACATGCGACGGCGAAACCGTCTCGACCTTACCGATGGCTCCTCCCTCGAAGTTGGATCGGACGGCGATCTGGGCGGCCAGTGGGGAGACGGCGAGCAGGAGGACTAGCAGACTGTTCCGAAGATCTTGTAATCTGTCCGCTCCCTTACGGTCGCGGTTCTGTGAGTCGCGTCCGCACAGAACCGCGACCGTAAGGGAGCGGAAGGGACGCTCGGCTAGAGCCGCTTGTCGCACTCGGCGACTGCCTCCTCGGCGGCTTTCCTGCGACGATCGGTCTCGGGGGTCTGAGGTTTCCACGTCTTCCATCGGATCACGTTCTTCTGAAATGTGCTACGCGCCCAGCCGGTGTGGCCGTTGCGGAGGAGCATGCGGCCGTACAAGTCGTCGAGGTCGGCCGAGGCCTCCATGGCCGCGAGGGTCGGATGGACCGCTTCGAGCAGGCGAGCCTGCAGCGGCTGCCCCTTGGAAACAGCCGTTGCGGCATCGTCGAAGCGGCCGGCGCGGAAATGGGCGTCGCCGTCGCGGACGGTAGTCGTGAGCTCCGCCGTCGCGGTCTCATACCACGCCTCGGTGGTGATGTCGGGGGCGGCTTGGGTGCGGGTCGGAGCAGGCGTGGTCGAGCAGGAGCACAGAACGGCGGCGAGGGCAATTCCCCAGAGAGGGCGCACGCATTCAGGATAACGGAGTTAATCCATCGCAGGACCCGCGGCGGGCATCTAGACTACTCCGATGTCCGCCATCGCCCAACCGTCCGGCGCCTTGACGCCGCCGCGAGCAGCGGCAGTCGCCGGCGTGTTGTTCGCGCTCCTGCTGGGCACGAGCCTGATCATCATCCGCCTCGCCGTGCCACCTTACCAGCGCGACCCGGGCCTCTGGCTCACCGACCCCGATCGCCGGAACGCGGTCCGTTTCGCCGTCCAGCTGGCGCCGTTCGCCGGTATCGCCTTTCTCTGGTTCATCGGGGTGATTCGCAACCGTCTCGGCGCGCTCGAGGACCAGTTTTTCGCGACCGTCTTCCTCGGGAGCGGTTTGTTGTTCGTCGCCACGCTATTCACCTCGGCCGCACTTTCCGCAGCGTTAGTGGAGACCGCTGCCGGCGGCCATATCACTTCCACCAACAGCGAATCGTACTTCGTGACGCGGCAGCTCATTGGGGCATTCGTCAACATCTTCGCCATCAAGATGGC
>DATJGQ010000265.1:0-2007 GCA_035494815.1 Gemmataceae bacterium | reverse complement strand
GACATCCGGACGACCGGCTGGTCGGATCCGACCCGGCGGCCCGCCGTCGGCGACGGCGTGGCCGGGCGGCCGGACGAGGTCCTGGATCCGTCGGGTCCGAGCGTCTTCACTGTTCTGGAAGAGCAACTGGGCCTCAGACTGGAGCCGAGTAAGGGTCCCGTGGAGACTCTCGTGATCGATCGCGTCGATCGGCCGAGCGAAGATTGACCGGCTAACCACGGGGCGCTCCGCTCGTTTCATGCGGGATGAATACCGGACTGTGATGAGCCGGCCGCTGAGGAACAAAACCGGACTCACAGGGGTCTAAAGCCCTCACACTGAAGGAGTCCGGATATCGAATGCGCCGAGCCGTCGATAGAGGACGAACTGTGAGACCTCGCTATTTGCCACGGACGACACCGGTGGAGGAGAGCCGTCGGCGATCTCGCGATCGCCGACTGTCCACGCTCGTCGCCTGCCTGATCGTCCTCGCGCTGTCGGTCGGCGCCGGCCACGGCGTCGCCGCGTCCGAGGCCTACGGCCAGGTCACGTTCGGCGGTCTGCCGGTTCCCGGCGCGGCGGTGACGGCGACGTTAGGCGACAAGAAGATCGTCACCATCACCGACGAGCAGGGTATCTACAAGCTGACCGATCCGGCCGACGGCACGTGGACGATTCGCGTCGAAATGCTCGGCTTCTCGCCGCTGACGCAAGAGGTCGCGATCGCCGCCGACGCGCCGTCGCCGACGTTTGCGCTGAAGGTGCTGGCTTTTGAAGAGATCACGCGCGGCCTGCCGCCTCCGGTGGTCCAGCCCTCTGCGCCGGCGAACGCGCCGGTTGTGAGCGGAAAGCCCGCGGCCTCGCCGAGAGCGTCGGCGCAGCGGACGCCGCCTGCAGCCGGCGGGGGCTTCCAGCGCGCGGGTGTTACGGCATCGGCCGGTGCGCCGCCTGCGGCCACTGAAGCGAGACCGCCGGCAGAAGAGCCAGGCGCTGATGTGGCGCAGGGTGCCGTCCCGGGACTGCTCGTCAACGGCAGCGTGAACAATGGCGCCGCGTCCCCGTTCGCGCAGTTGGCGGCGTTCGGCAACAACCGCCGCGGCGTGCGGTCGCTCTACAACTTCGGCGCCGCCGTGATTCTGGACAACTCCGCGTGGGATTCGCGGCCATTCTCGTTCTCCGACCAGCGCACCGACAAGCCCGGCTACAACGACGTGCAGATCGCGGGCACGTTCGGCGGCCCGCTGAAAATTCCGAGAGTACTCCGGACCGGACCGAATGTCGTGGTGAACTATCAGCGCACCTCGGACCATACTGCCAACACGGTGCCGGCGCTGATGCCGACCGCGCTCGAGCGCGCCGGCGATTTCTCGTTGACGCGCGACGCATTCGGACGTCCGGTTCAACTCGTCGACCCGTCAACCGGGCGGCCGTTCGCCGGCAACGTCATTCCCGGCGATCGCATCAGCCCGCAGGCCGCGGCGCTGCTTCGCTACTACCCGCTTCCGAACCTCGACGCCGCCGGCGGCTACAACTTTCAAACGCCCATCGTCACCGCCGTCAGGCAGGACAGCATCCAGACGCGCCTGACGCAGCCCGGCTTCGGCAGAAACAATCTCTCGGGCAACCTCGGGTATCAGCGAACCACGACCGATACCAACAGCGTGTTCGGGTTCACCGACTCCACCGTCACCGAGGGCCTCGACACCGGCGTCAATTTCTCCCATCGCTTCTCGCAGTTCGTCTCGCTCCGCCTGCGCTACCAGTTCACCCGCCTGGCAACACAGGCGACGCCCTTTTTTGCGAATCGCACCAACGTGTCGGGCGAAGCCGGAATCGCGGGCAACGATCAGGATCCGGCGAACTGGGGTCCGCCGAATCTGAGTTTCTCGAGCGGCGTCCAGGGGCTCACCGACGGTCAGTACGCGTCCAATCGCAACTTGACGAATGCGTACAACGCCGAGATCTTCTGGAACCACGGCCGTCATGCGATCACGTACGGCGGCGATTACCGCCGGCAGCAGTTCAACG
>DATJGQ010000264.1:0-2319 GCA_035494815.1 Gemmataceae bacterium | reverse complement strand
GTTTCGCTGCTGGTCGTGCCCGCTCGGGGCGCGGACCTGAAAGGGCTCGACCGGATCGAGCACGTCGTCCACGACGCGATCCAGCGACACGATATCCCCGGGGCGGTCGTCGCGGTGCTCCATCGCGGCGAGGTCGTTTATCGTAAGGCGTTCGGCAATCGCGCCGTCAAACCGGCCGAAGAGCCGATGACGGTCGATACCGTTTTCGACCTCGCGTCGCTGACGAAGCCGCTGGCGACGGCGACGTCCGTGATGAAGCTGGTCGAGCAGGGCAAGCTGAAGATCGATGAAAAGGTCGTGACCTATTGGCCGGAGTTCGCGGCCCACGGCAAGGACGTGCTGACCCTGGAGCATCTGCTGCGACACACGAGCGGCCTTATTGCGGATAATCCGATCTCCGACTACGCGGACGGTCCGGCGAAGGCGCTCGAGCGCATCTGCCAACTCACGCCGCGGTCCAAACCGGGCGAACGTTTTGTCTACAGTGACGTGAA
This sequence comes from Gemmataceae bacterium, assembly GCA_035494815.1. Lineage (GTDB taxonomy): Bacteria > Planctomycetota > Planctomycetia > Gemmatales > Gemmataceae > DATJGQ01. The sequence goes on along the minus strand of DATJGQ010000264.1, from coordinate 1,825 downwards.
CTTCATCGTGCTCGGCGTGCTGGCCGAGCGCGTGAGCGGCATGCGGCTGGACGAATTCGCCAAGCGAAACATTTACGTCCCACTGGGGATGCGAGACACTGGCTTCTTGCCGGGCGATTCTCTCAAGTCCCGCTGTGCGCCGACGGAGCAGCGTGAGGGCCGCTGGATGCGCGGCGAGGTGCACGACCCGCGGGCTTACGCGCTCGGCGGCGTGGCCGGCCACGCGGGACTCTTTGGCACGGCGGACGACATCCTGATCTACGCGAAGACGCTTCTCAACGGCGGCGGGCCCGTCCTCAAGCCGGAGACGGTGGCGCTGATGACGACGCCGAAACCGATCCCGACGGGTTTGCGCGGCCTCGGCTGGGACGTGCGGACCAGCTTTTCGTCTAACAAAGGCACCGCCTTCCCGCGCGACAAAGGGTTCGGCCACACCGGTTTCACCGGCACGTCGATCTGGGTGGACCCGGATTCGCAAACGGCGGTCGTTTTTCTCAGCAACCGCGTGCATCCGGAGGCCAAGCCCAATATCAATCGCCTGCGCGGTCAGGTCGCGACCATCGTCGCCGAGGCCGTCGGCTATCGTGCCGCTCCGCCGCGACCCGAGTCTTCGAGGGGAGCGCTTGAACCGGCCAGCGCTCCCCTCGAAGACTCGGGTCGCGGCGTAACGGGATGTCTGGCCGGCATCGACGTCCTCATCGAGGAGAAGTTCGCCCGCCTGAAAGGTCGGTCCCTCGCCCTCGTCACCAACCACACCGGCCGCGATCGCCAGGGCCGTTCCACAATTGACCTCCTGCACAAGGCCGACGGCGTGAAGCTGCTCGTCCTGTTCAGCCCCGAGCACGGCCTGCGGGGGACGAAAGACGAACGCGTCGGCGACGGCCGTGACGAAGCGACCGGTCTGCCGGTCTACAGCCTTTACGGCCCACGCCGCAAGCCGACACCGGACCTGCTCCAGGGCGTGGACACGATCGTCTACGACATCCAGGACATCGGCTGCCGTTTTTACACGTACAGCACGACGCTCAAACTCGTCATGGAGTCGGCCGCGGAGAACAAGCTCAAGATGGTCGTGCTCGACCGGCCGAACCCGATCGGCGGCGTCGCCGTCGCCGGGCCGGTGTTAGAGGCCGGCCGCGAGTCGTTCATCGCCGCCCACACGCTGCCGTTGCGGCACGGCATGACCTTCGGCGAACTGGCGCAGATGTACAAGGCCGAGCGCAAGATCAACGTCGATTTGGAAGTCGTCAAAGTCCAAGGCTGGAAGCGCGGCGACTTGTGGGACCGGACGCTGCTGCCGTGGGTCAACCCGTCCCCGAACATGCGTTCGCTCTTGCAGGCGCTGGTCTACCCGGGCATCGGCCTGTTGGAGACGACCAACGTCAGCGTCGGCCGCGGCACGGACCAGCCGTTCGAGTGGGTCGGCGCCCCGTGGATCGACGGCCGCAAGCTCGCCGCGGCACTCGACGTCCATCGACTGCCGGGCGTCCGCTTCGTGCCGACGAGTCGCACGCCGTCGTCAAGCGTCCACGCGAAAAAGGAGTGCGGCGGCGTGCAGATTTACGTGGACGACTGGTCAAAACTCGAGCCGGTCCGCGTCGGCATGACGATCGCAGTCGAGCTGCGGCGGCTCTACCCGAACGACTGGCAGGTCGATCGCTTTAATAACCTCCTGCTCGACCCGGCGACGATTGACGGATTGAAAGCCGGCAAGACCGCCGAGCAGTTGGAGCGCGGCTGGCAGGCGGGTCTGGAGCGATTCAAAGAACGTCGCAAGACGTTCTTCTTGTATGAAGAGTGACCATGACGTTTCGCCGGCCGGCGA
>DATJGQ010000263.1:0-4077 GCA_035494815.1 Gemmataceae bacterium | reverse complement strand
AAGGCGCCAAGAAAAGAGACCTCTTCTTGGCGCCTTTGCGTCTTTGCGCGAGACTCTTTTTTAGTACCGGTCGCGCCGGCCACCGCCGCCGCCACCGTAACCGCCGCGGCCGCCGCCGCCGCCACCACCGCCGTAGCCGCCGCCGCCCCGGGGCCGTTCCTCACGCGGGCGGGCTTCGTTGACCGTCAGGGTCCGGCCCTGAAACTCCACGCCGTTCATCTTCGCGACGGCGTCGTCGGCACCGTCCGCCATCTCGACAAACCCGAACCCGCGGGACCGGCCGGTTTCCCGGTCGGTCATCACCTGGGCCCGGGTCACCGTGCCGTACTGGCCGAACGCGGTTTCGAGGTCCGCCGCGGTCGTGCTGAACGACAGGTTGCCGACATACAGATTCTTACTCATGCGTCACCTTCTGCGGGACACCTGGCCCCGCGAACACTAGGACCGACAGGCCGCAGACGCGGCCCGGAAGACACGAACGCGGCGCCGGAGACTCCGACACTTTCCGATGGCACCGACCCGCGTTTCTCAGGCAGCATGTGAGGGTGACTCAGAGCAGATTCGCTGAGATAGGCGACGTGGGGGGAGCAATCTCGTTCATTCGCTTCCGTAGCGCCGGGCACTCGCCCGGCTTGACCCTTCCACTATAACGCGGCCGGCCGCCTTGGCAACCACAAGAAGAAAGTTTCTCACCGGCCCAAAGCTAGGCGGTCTTCGCCGGGCGCCGGTCGTGCTTGATGGCAGGGCTGACGGTGCTCATAGTGACCAGAGTTTCCGGCAAAGCCTGCCAAGGGTCCCATTGCCCCGACTGAGCGCCGGGCGCGTGAAGTTCGCAGAAATGCTTGTACATTCCCAGGAATTGCGAGACCTGCGGGACGATCCGGGGCGAGCGGCCGAACGCCGCGGCGAGGATCCGCCAGAAGAACCGGCTGGCGGCCCATCCCTGCCCCCAGAAGTGGCGGACGAGGCGGGCAAACGTCGCCAGCGTGTCCGCCCGGGCCGCCTCCGGCCGGTAACGCACGTCACGAAAGCGGCCGACGTTACCTAACATTCGGGCCGCGAACGCGTCGGAAGTATAAAGCCGCCGGTACAACACTTCCTGCCCGTGCCGCAGTTCTTCCGCCGTCATCCGCAGCGGCCGGAAATTCGTCCCGCCGCTGGTACCGACGTACCGCGACAGGTCAGGGCTGTCGTCGAGCCGGCCGGCCGCGGCGAGCCGCGCGTAGAGCGGCGTCCGGGGCACCGCCAGCAGCACGCTCAGCATCACAATCGGTATCTGCGCCGCCTGCAGGAAGTCGTACTGCTCGTCGAAGATCGACACGTCGTCCTGATCGAAACCGACGATCATGCCTGCGGAGACGAACAGGTTGTACGACTGAATCTTGTGCACCGCGGCAACGAGGTCGATCCGCTCGTTCTGCGTCTTGTGCGTTTCCGCCAGGCTCGCCTTCCGAGGCGACTCGATGCCGATGAAGACCATGATGAAGTTGGCGTCGCGCATCAGGCCGAGCAATTCCTCGTCCCGCGCCATGTCGATGCTGACTTGTGTGTAGAACGAAAGGGCCCGTCGTTTCCCGGCGTTCCAGCGGATAAGCGCGCGGAGCAGGTCTTTCGCGTAAGCGCGGTGGCCGACGAAATTGTCGTCGGCAAAAAAGACGTGCGACACGCCGCGGGCGTGCCATGCTTCGACTTCCTTGAGCACTTGCTCAATCGGCTTGAATCGCATCTTGCGCCCGTACATGACGATGATGTCGCAGAACTCGCAGGTGAACGGGCAACCCCGGCTGCACTGCACGATGCCGTGGGCGTATCGGCCCTTCGCCACGTCCAGCCGTGGCGACGGCGAGTCGGGCAGGTGAATCTTTTCGCGCTCGTGGTAACTGTCGGACCACGCCCCGGTAGCGAATTCGCGGAGGAACCGCGGCCAGGTATACTCCGCCTCGCCCTCGAACAAGACGTCGCAGTGCTTGCGGCACTCGTCCGGCAGCAGGTTGGCCATCGGGCCGCCGAGGACGACAATCTTGCCAAGTGCCCGGAACCGGTCGGCGATCGCGAACACTCGGGCCATCTGAATGATGTAGCCGGTGATGCAGACGATTCGGGCGTCGGTGTCGTAGTCGATTCGTTCTCCCGCATTCTCGTCGCAGAGCGTGACGGCGAACTCGCGCGGAGTCAGAGCCGCCAGGGTCAGCAGGCCCAACGGCGGAAAGATCGCCCGAAATGGCGTCAACGGCATGAAGTGGTCGAGTCCCCAGTAGGACGGGGGAAACTTGTGCTGGATCAGATAGACTTGCCGGTCGGCACCGCGGCGGTGTGCCGTCATGACACCTCTCGGCGAGTGGGCACGGATCACGGGACGGGCGTCAATACCCGTTCCCTGATCACGGCGGACATCCATAGCGTCCGTCGGCGGCGAGACACCGATCAGACGATCCGCAGGGCGCGGCAGGTCTCCTCGTAGCTCGCTTCCAAGTCGAGCGACACGGCGTGCGTTTCGGTCAGCCAGATCGGCAGGCGGGGCAGCGGTTGACCAACGACGAGCGGGTAACTCCACAATTCGAGCTTTGTTCGCCTGCCCGCCTTCCGCCTGCGGCAGGTCGTCGCGTAGGTCGCCGGCGGAGTCGCGCCGAGTGTCGGGTCCGAACGGCCGATGAGGGCGAGTAAGTCCGCGTACAAATTGAAGTGACGGATCGTCACGAGATCGACGATCGAGACGCATACGCCTTTCGTCAGCAGGCTCGCGCACTTGGCGACGAATAGCAGCCGGTTGTCCGGCCGGTCTTTGTTGGCGGGGCTGACGATCTCGACCGCCGCGACCAACGTCCGGTCGCGGTCCGCGTCGTAGATCAGGACTTCGTACTCGTACTGGTCCGGGATTTCGGCATCGAGTGTCAGGGTTGGTTCTGGCGGCGCCCACGTTGCAGTGGCCACGCCGCCGTTGGACGCTCGACCGACCGAGATCTCGCGTTCGACATCCACATTCTCGTCAAATGCGCAGACGTCAATTTCAAAATAGGTGCCGAGTTGGGCGCGAGGCTCCGCCACGTAGCCGCCGGGCAACTGGCGGACGAGATTCTGGACCATGGCCGCCGGCCAGAATCCGTGAAATCCCTGCCATGAGGAGCGCTTGGACACGGGTGGTCGAAAGTGGTCCCGGAGCGGCACGGCAATCTCCTCCCGATCCCATTCTAACGCACAGCCCGATCGAATGCCTTCCGTCATGGCACGATCTTCAATACGCGGTCGTTCATGCTGTCGCAGATGTAGAGCGTGCCGTCGCCAGCGACGGTGACGCCGTGAGGCTGTTTGAGCTCGACCTGCTCCGGCGGACCGCCGACTCCGCCTTTGCCGACTTTGCCCGTACCGGCGACGCGGGCAATCATGCCGCGCTTCGGCGAATACCTGCGGATGCAGTGGTTTTCGGAGTCGGCGATGATGACGTCGCCGGAACGATCGACGCAGAGGTGTTTCGGACCGTTGAGGGTCGCTTTCCGGCCGGGCCCGCCGTCGCCGCTGAATCCCTTTTGACCGGTGCCGACGACGGTGCGAATCCGGCCGTCGGACGAGACGACCCGCAGTGCGTGGCCGCTCCGCTCGAGGACGTAGACGTTCCCGTCCGCGTCCGACGCGACCGCCCGCGGGTCAACGAGCGGGGCATCGACCGCTCGCGCGCCGTCGTCGGGGACGCCTTTCTGCCCGTTGCCGGCGACAGTCGTTACGACGTTCGTCGACATGTCGATCGCCCGGATGCGACGGTTGTCGAGGTCGGCGAGGTGAAGCTTGCGGCCGTCGGGTGAGAAGGTGATGCAATAGATGCCGCCGAATTGGGCCTTGATGGCCGTCCCGCCGTCGCCGGCAAACCCCTTTTCGCCGGTGCCGGCGAAAGTCGTGATGACGCCGGTCTTCGTGTCGATTTTGCGGACGCGGTTGTTCCAGGTGTCGGCGACATAGACATCGCCGTTGGGAGCGACCGCGAGGTTGTGCGGGCCGTTCAGGTCGGCGCTCGCCGCCGGACCGCCGTCGCCGCCGAAGCCTTTCTTACCCGAACCGGCGAACGTCGTGAGCCGGCCGCGGGCG
>DATJGQ010000262.1:0-3181 GCA_035494815.1 Gemmataceae bacterium | reverse complement strand
CGGCGTGAACACGAGCGTCTCGCAGAAACACCGGATCACTTCGTGGTCGAGCCCGCCGCCGTCGGCGTCGCGGCGCATCGTCGCCACACAATCGTCGTAAGACAATGCGGGTCGATAGGGGCGGGCGGTGGACATCGCGTCGTACACGTCCACGACGGACAGGATCCGCACGGCCATCGAGATCGCGTCGCCGGAGATTCCGTCCGGGTAGCCGCCGCCGTCGAGCCGCTCGTGGTGCCAGCGGATCAGCGGGATGGCGTGCCGGACACTCTGCAACGGCTCGACGATCCGCACGCCGGCCACCGGGTGCCGTTTGATGACCTCCATCTCCTCGACCGTCAGCCGTCCCGGCTTGTTGAGGATTTCGTCGGGGATGCTGATCTTGCCGATGTCGTGGAGGGCGGCGCCCAGCCTCAGCGCGTCGAGGTCGGCCGCCGACAGGCCGAGGCACTTCCCAAGTGTCAGCGCGTACGTCACGACCCGTTCCGTGTGGCCTTGGGTGAACGCGCTCTTCGCGTCCATCGCCCGCGTCAGGGCGAACAGAACGTTCTGCGCGTCGTCGAGCTGGTCCACGAGGTCTTTAACGCGAAGCAGCGCCCGGCACCGGGTCAGGACGTGTTTCGTGCGGAACGGCTTAGTCAGGAAATCGTCCGCGCCGAGTTCCCAGGCGAGCAGCCGCGCCTGTTCCGCCATCGCCCCGGTCAGAATGACCACCGGGACGAATCGTGTGCGCGGGTCGGCCTTGAGCCGCCGGCACACCTCGTAACCGCTCACGCGCGGCATGTCCAGGTCCAGCAGGACGAGATCGGGACGCCGGACCTCCACCCGTGCGAGCGCCTCGTCTCCGTCGGACGCGACCGTGACGTCATAGCCGGCACCGCCCAGCAGGTCGGTGTGCAAATTCCTAATGGCCGGGTCGTCATCCACTACCAAGACATGATGCTGCCGCGATCCCTTCATCTGCTCCATAGACGCACTCGCGTGACGGGCAGGGGATGTCAGGACGCTAATGGAAGGAGTGTCGCAAATCCCGGGCCGCCAAAATCACGGATTGGTCCCGATGCGTTTGATGCTAAAACATAATTCACCGCCGCGGGCGAGAGAGTTACGCTGTTAGCAATGAGCCGAAAAGCGCCGATCGCAAACGATTGCTATTGGGAGCACGGCCTGCCGGTCGAGCAGCACTACCCGTGCATCGACGGCCAGAGCACCGTTTGCCCGCGCTGCTGCGTCGAGAATTGCCCGATCGAGTCGCCGGAGCTGTTCGCGTCGTGCGCGGCGGCGGGGCATCCGACCTGGCCGTCGGCGAGTCGCGGCGTGCCGACGAAGCTGGTCTGTCTGGAGTCCGCCTGGGACAACAGCGTGTTCAGCACGCCGTCGGTGAAGGGGTTTCTCGAGTCGCTCGGGCCGCTCATCCATCCGCCGCTACGTGTCGCGCACCGCTTCATCGCATCGGCCCAGCACCTGTCCCACTACACCCGCTACCCCGGCGGGGCGTTGTGGGTGGACGCGCATGCGTGGGACGTGCCGATCTTTTATCTGGCGTTCCACGGCGCGCCCGGGACGGTCCACTCTGCACTCGACCAGATCGGTCCGGACGTGCTCTGCGACGCGTTTTCCAACTACGGCGGGTACGATAGTCTCGTTTACTTCGCCGCCTGCAGCGTCTTGCGCGGGAAGGCGGGCCGCGACTTCGCCCGCCAGTTTCTCGCGGCGTCCGGCGTGCGAGCGGTCATCGGGTACACGACGGATGTGAACTGGGTGAACAGCCTCGTCGTGGACCTGCTGTTCCTGCACCGGTTCTATAAGCACTCCGACCCGTGGGGATGTCTGTCCGAAATCCATGAGTCGGTGGTGCGGGATTTCCGCCCGGCGAAGAAGATGGGTTACACGCTCGTATCGGCGGCGGGCTCGTGAGGTTGCCATGAGCGACGACGATTTCGGGGGGATGGCTCGCCGTCAGTTTTTGCAGACCACCGCCGGGGCGGCGTTAGCGGTGGCGGCGCCGGCGGGTGCTGCCGATCCGCCGGCCGGCGCGTGGTTCGACAAACCGATGCGGTGGGCCCAACTGGTCCTGGTGGAGAACGATCCCGGGACTTTCGACCTCAACTTCTGGCTGGATTATTTCCGCCGCATCCATGCCGACGCGGCCTGCCTGAGTGCCGGCGGGGTCGTCGCCTACTATCCGACACAGGTGCCGCTGCACCATCGCAGCGCCTGGCTCAAGGACACCGACCCGTTCGGCGATCTGCTCGCCGGCTGTCGCAAGCTCGGCATGCGCATCCTCGCCCGGACGGACCCGCACGCCGCCCGGCAGGACGTGGCGGACGCCCACCCGGACTGGATCGCCGTCGACGCCCGCGGCCGCAAACGCCGCCACTGGAGTAATCCCGACCTGTGGGTAACCTGCGCCCTCGGCCCGTACAACTTCGAGTTCATGACCGCGGTCCACCGCGAGATCATGACGCGATACCGCGTGGACGGAATCTTCTCCAACCGTTGGGCCGGCAGCGGCCTGTGCTACTGCGAACACTGCCGGAAAAACTTGGGCGGCGACATACCGCGGGCGGAAGACCCCGGTGACCCGAACTGGCGGAAGTACTCAGTCTGGCGGGCCGAGCGGCTGATCGAGTTGGCCAAGCTGTGGGACGCCGAGATCCGCAAGATCAATCCGGACGCGAGGTTCGTGCCCAACGGCCTGCCGACGCTCGCCGGCGCCGCCGACCTCGCCGATATCCTCTTCCTCGACCGCCAGGGCCGGAGCGGCGTCAACCCGCCGTGGATCAATGGCCTGCACGCGAAGAAACACCGCGCGGTCCTCGGCCGCAAACCGATCGGCGGCATCTTCAGCGTCGGCCTCGAAGAGGCGCCCCGCTGGAAAGACTCCGTGCAGAGCCCGGCCGAGATCCGCGTCTGGGTCGCCGAGGGGATCGCCAACGGATTGCGGCCGTGGTTCGTCAAGTTCGGCGGCGTCCTTTACGACCGCCGCTGGCTCCCCGTCGTCGAGAAGATCTATCGGTGGCATCAGGCGGCCGAACGCTATCTCCGCAATGAGTCGCCGATCGCCCGCGTCGCCGTCGTCTACTCCGAGCAGACGGAGAAGTACTACGTCGGCCCGCCCGGCCGCGCGCAGGCCCGTTTTCACGAACTCGGCATGTACCACGCGCTGGTCGAAGCGCGC
>DATJGQ010000261.1:0-4564 GCA_035494815.1 Gemmataceae bacterium | reverse complement strand
GCGTTGCCATGAGTAGGTCTAACGTCCCGCGAACCCGCTCCTCGCTCAGCGCCGTCACCGCGGAGACGCTGACGAGCAATAGCCCGACGCTCACTTGCATGCCCGTCGTGAACGCCGCCATTCCCGCCAGGTCGTTGCGGGTGCCTTTAAATAATGCTGACAGGGCCAGGCTGAACGTTGCGAGCGCCGCCACGACGCCATACACCAGCCACACCAGCCTCGTCCATCGCGACGGCCGTTGCCGGTGCCACTCGCGCCAGAGCACCGGGTTCTTGTCGAGCGTGGGCGTCCACGGCCGCCGCAGCCGCGCGACCGCCCGGCGGCGCGACTGTTTCTGCGGTACGCTCCCGTGTCTGACGGTAACCGGTCGCACGGTCACGATGCCGAGCGCCGTGCAGACCGCCGAGAGTGCCAGACATGCGCCGAGGAACCAGGCGTAATCCGCCGGCTCGACCGCGCCCGGGCTGAGGTACGGCGCGTATGCCAAAACGAACGGGTTCGTCCAGAACATCGTTCCCGAAAGGGCGCCCCGCGTCAGGCGCAATTGCTCCTCGATCATCAGGGCGGCCCCGTAGGCCAGCAGGATTAACGCCTCCGCGACATACGCCCCGATCAGGACCTCATGAGTCTTGCGACCCCAGACCGAGAGAAGCAGTGTCAACGAGCAGCCGAAGACCGCGACGCCCGCGGTGACGGTATACGCGCCGAGCAGCGCCCCGAGGTCGAGCCCGCCGAACCAGCCGCATGCCATTAGCACGGGCACCGAGCTCAGGACCAGTCCCAAGGTCGGAATCAGCCGAGCGCACAGCTTGCCGACGATGATCTCGCGGGAAGTCAGGTCGGTGACCAGCAAGTGTAAGAGGTTGCCACGAGCCTTATCGAGGCAGACGCTCCCGGCCGTCGCCGCGGGGGCGGCCAACAAAATGACCGCGAGCTGGGTCCCGACGAAGGCGTAAAAGATCGCCTCGCCCATCTTTTCGTACGCCTTGCGGTCCGGGCCGAACTGTGTCGACGGCTCGACATTTTTGACCCAGACCAGCATAACCGCGAACAATAGCGCGGCGACGAACAGCGACCGCAGGGCATACATCTGCCACCGCCGTGCGGCCGTCACCCATTCGTAGATGAAAACCGGACCCATCGTTCATCCCAGAGTAACAAATCCCTTGCCCTGACGGGACATTTGATGGCTCTCATCTCGTCCGAAGTCCTTCTGGTCACCTTGCCTCCGGCGGCGCCGTGCTACTATGAAAATAGCCGCAGAGGCGTTCATGCGTATCCTCATCGTCTCCGATATCCATGCGAACTGGCCGGCCCTGTCGGCGGTGCGGGAGTCGTGCGACGTCTGCCTGTTCCTCGGCGACTTGGTGGATTACGGCACTGACCCGGTCCCCTGTATCGACTGGGTCCGGCGAAACGCCCACCACTCGATCCGCGGCAACCATGACCACGGGGCCGCCCACGGCGTGACCGTTACCGGGGGAATCGGGTTCAAGTATTTGACCGGCGCCACGCGACCGCTCACCCGCCAGGCGATCGGCGAGGCCGACCGCCGTTTCCTGGCAGAGTTGCCGGTTACCAAGGCACTGACTCTCGACGGCAAACGCTTCCTCCTCGTCCATGCCACGCCCCGCGACCCGCTCGACGAGGTGGCGCCCGCCGACGCCGCGTTCTGGGCCCGGCGGCTGGATGGCGTCGAGGCCGACATCGTCTGCACCGGCCACACGCACCAGCAATACGCGATTGAGGTCGGCCATACGCTGGTCATCAACCCCGGCAGCATCGGCCTGCCGCGGGATGGCGACCCGCGGGCCGGTTATGTCGTCGTCGAAGGGACGCAGGTCGCACTCAAGCGGGTCGAATACCCCGTGGACGAAGCGGTGCGGGCGGTTGAGGCCAGCCCGCTGCCGGACAAGGCGAAGGAGATGCTCGCCACGGTGTACCGCACAGGGACATTGCCCCTCCGCAACGGCTCCTTCGGCAACGGGCAGCCGACGAACACCCTTCCCGGTAATTCGACGCCGGCGACCTAGCATTTCTGGCCGAGAGTACGGAGACCGCCGCCATGTCCGCGACCGACGTTCCGACGTTCGTCGAAGAGGTGGAACTGAACGGGCACATCATCGATTCGTTGCTGTTGCCCAAGGTGCTCGACGAGATCCTCACCAACGGCGCGACCTTCACGATCAAGGACGTCCGCATCGGCCGCAGCCAGGCGGACACGAGCCACGCCCGAATCGAGGTTCGCGCCGCGAGCGCCGAGCAGCTCGAGAGGGTCCTGCACGAGATCCACGAGCATGGAGCCGTCCCGAGCCACGTCGCCGATTGCCAGACGGCCGCCGCCGACATCGCGGGTGCGTTCCCGGAGGGCTTCTACAGCACCACTAACTTCCGCACGCAGGTCCGGTTGACCGGCGAATGGATCGACGTCGCCGACCAGGAGATGGACTGTGGCATCCGCATCGATGCGGCCAAGAAATCCGCCCGCTGTGTGCCGATGACCGACGTCAAGGTCGGCGACCGCATCGTCGTCGGCCGGCAGGGGCTGCGAGTCTTTCCGGCGGAAGTTGAGGCCCGGCACGAACTGTTCGAGTTCATGGCCAGCCCCGTTTCGAGCGAGAAGCCAAAAGGGGTGAGCGTCCGGGAGATCGCCGCGGCCATGCGCCGGACGCGAGCGGCCGGAGAAAAGATCATCGCCGTGCTGGGCCCCGCAGTGGTGCACACGGGCGGCGGCGAGTACGTCGGCCGACTGATCCGGGCCGGTTACATCCAGGTCCTGTTCGCCGGCAACGCCCTGGCGACGCATGACATTGAGCAGGCGCTCTACGGCACGAGCCTGGGAGTCTCGATGGAACGCGGCCTGCCGACGCAGGAGGGCCACGAACACCACCTGCGGGCGATCAACACAATCCGCCGACTCGGCGGCATCAAGGCGGCCGTGGACCGCCGTATTCTCAAGAGCGGCATCATGTACGAGTGCGTCAAGGCGGGAGTGCCCTGGGTACTGGCCGGCAGCGTCCGAGACGACGGGCCGCTGCCCGAGGTCGTCACCGACATCCTGGTCGCCCAAGCCGAGATGCGAAAGCACATTCCGGGGACCGGCTTCTGCCTGATGGTGGCGACGATGCTGCATTCCATCGCGACGGGAAACTTGCTTCCCGCCTGGGTGAAGGTCGGCTGCGTGGACATCAACCCGGCGACCGTGACCAAATTGATGGACCGCGGCAGCACCCAGACGGTCGGAATTGTCTCCGACGCCGAACCATTCTTGCGAGCCCTGACCGAGGAATTGGTAGCACGCTAATGGTTACACCGAGGCCTGAAATCCAGTGTTTTTTGCCGTACAGGAGCCGTGAAAAGTCACCCACACCATTTGACAGCGCACTCACGGTGACCTAGGTATTGTCTGTCTTTATCACGGTCCGAGGTTTATTCCTCCCTGCCTCGGACTGGGGTGGCGAATCCGCGGTGACGCGGTTCGACGCCGCCTCGCAGCTCCCGTCCCACGCGGTTGCCGTCTCGGGTCGATCTGTGGCCGTGCGCGCCACAGGCCGTCGTGGTGTACGAATCGGGAGAATCTTACTTGGGGGCCTTACGAGGCCGGAAAGGACCGAGTCATGCGTCAGTTCGCCAAGAACCTGGTCAAGTTCGTCAAGGCCGAAGACGGCCCGACCGCGGTCGAGTACGCGGTCATGCTCGCCCTGATCATCGTGGTCTGCATCGGCACGATCACGGCTTTGGGCCAGAACGCGAACAGCACGTTCGACACCGTCAAGAACGCCCTGCCCAGCGGTAGCTGAGCCGGTCGCTTCGTCTGAGACAAGGGACCCCCGCGCCTGACGGCCGTTCGCGGCCGCCGGACGCGGGGGTTGTGATTTTCAGAGGACAGAGGACAGAAGGCAGAGGACAGCGCGGATTACGACTCTTTGCCCGTACTCTCCTCTGTCCTCTGTCCTCTGTCCTCTGTCCTCTGTTCTCTTGTTTTTTCCAGTCGTCGCCGCAACTCCGCCTCAAAGCCGCGGTCCGTCGGCTCGTAGTACCGCCGCTCCTCCGGCAGATAGTCCTGATCCACCCAGCCGCCCTCGTAATCGTGACTGTACTGGTATGCGTTGCCGTGGCCGAAGTCCTCGGCACCGTGGTAATGACTGTCGCGCAGGTGCTTGGGCACTGGCAGCGTGCGGCCGTCGCGGACGTCCTTGCGGGCGGCTTCGATCGCCAAGGTCGCGGCGTTCGATTTCGGGGCACACGCGATGTACGTCACCGCCTGCGAGAGCGCGAGCTGACACTCGGGAAGACCAACGAACTCCGTCGCCTGGACTGCGGCTGCGGCGACCACGAGCGCCTGCGGGTCGGCGTTGCCTACGTCTTCCGACGCGCAAATCACCACTCGACGGGCGATGAACCGCGGGTCCTCACCGGATTCGAGCATTCGCGCCAACCAATACACGGCCGCGTCCGGATCGCTCCCGCGCATGCTTTTGATGAACGCGCTGGCGAGGTCGTAGTGCGTGTCCCCGGTCGGGTCGAAGTCGAGCGCTTTACGTTGGATCGAGTCCTGCGCGAC
>DATJGQ010000260.1:0-18725 GCA_035494815.1 Gemmataceae bacterium | reverse complement strand
CCCTGAAGGGCTTCACGACGATGCTCGCTAACAACCGCGTTGGCCGCTTGCTCGTGGAGTTTCACCCGGAGCAACTGCTGAGGCACGGGCACGACGCCAAAAGGGTGATGGCGCGACTCGCCGCTTACGGATACAAGGGCTGGTTCCTCGATCATTCGGCGCGAGCATACCGGGCGGCGGCGTACGGCCGCCATCGGATGCGGGACTTTGTCCGACCACTCGATCCGGCCGAGGATTTAGGCCGATGGCCGCACACATTGTGGGTGCGCCGCGACGTCGATTGGTCGCCTGATCTGGTGTAACGACTCGCGCCCCGGCCCGAGGCGCTGTGTGGCACCGAGCGACCGGTGGGTGTCGGTTCGATACTTTTGGTTTGATGAACGGATTGTGCGTTCCAATCGAGTGACTCAGTTCAGGCCTCTCGCCCGGAACCTGGCGGTCCGGGCCGATCGCGATTACGCGTCGGCCTTGCTCGTCATGCAGTGGTTGTGCGCGATGGCCCTCCTGGTGCCGGCCTTTCGAAATGCACGGGTCGTCATCCGCTCGCTCGCCTTCGGGGCGAGCTTGGCCCTTCTCGTGCTCATTCCTTCCCGCCGGCGACGGCGGCACCCCGCGGCTTGGCTCGCGGTGGCAGCCATCCTCATATTGGTATTGTCCCTGTTTCACCCGACGACCAACAGTTTGCTCTCGGCGGCGGCGCAGGTGGCAATGTACATCGCCGTACTCGCACCGTTATTTTGGGTCCCGCGCCTCGATATCGACGAGCGGATGCTCCGGCGGGCCATGCACCTGATTTGGCTCTTCAGTATCACGAGCGCCGCGGTCGGCCTCCTCCAGGTTTACTTCCCGGGGACGTTCGAGCCGCCCGTGAGCACCGTCCTGGCGAAACAGCCGACTTATCTCGCAGGCCTGAAGATTCAACTCGCCAGCGGCGAACGCGTCTATCGGCCGATGGGATTAACGGACATCCCCGGCGGGGCGGCCGGCGCCGGCATGACCGCCGTTCTATTCGGGACGTGGATTATGCTGAGCTCCCAGAAGGGGGTTTTGAAAGCCCTCGCGATTTGCGGTGTTGTCGTCGGAATGGTTTGTCTGTTTCTTTGCCAGGTGCGCGTGCTCCTCGTGATGACGGCCATCTCATTCCTCATCCTGGCAGGCGTTCTCGCGAGGCGCGGGCAAGTCGCCCGCTTGTCGGGCGTTGCCACTTTGCTCGGGCTTCTGGTCGCGGGAAGTTTTTTCTGGGCGATGGTCATCGCTCCTGATGCTACATTGCAACGACTCAGGACCCTCACCGAGGACAATTTCACATCAGTTTATTACAAGAACCGTGGCCACTTCCTGGAGCATACGTTTACCACATTATTGCCGATGTACCCGTTCGGTATCGGGCCGGGCCGTTGGGGGATGATGTTCGCCTATTTCGGCGACGCATCGAACACCGAGAACGGGTTAGTTCACGCTGAGATCATGTGGACCGGCTGGTTGCTCGACGGCGGTGTTCCGCTCATGGCCGCATATGCGATCGCCCTCATTGTGGCATTGATCGTGAGCTTGCGGACGGCGACGAACCGTCGGGACCGCGGAGGACTGTGGGTCGAGGCGGCCGTCTTGACCGGCTACAATGTCGGTTCGATCGCGGTCACTTTCAGCTATTCGCTTTTCGTCAGCCAAGCCGGACTGGAGTTTTGGCTGTTCAATGCGCTCTTGTACTCGGCGAGCCGGCGCGCCGCGCAGAGCATGGCGGTCGGGCTGATCAAAAGGCCGGGCGCTGTCGTCCGCCCGCGCTCGGCGAACACAAGGGCAGCGCGCTCCGGCAGCCCTGTCGGCCCGTGACGCCATACCTGCTCGTCTCCGGGGATTTCGTCAAAACAGGAGGGATGGACCGGGCTAACTACGCCTTGGCGTCCAATCTCGCCCGCAGCGGCCATCCGGTGTACTTGGTAACCCACCGGGCTGACTCGGGCCTCGCGGCACAGGGGGTAAGCGTCCACCGTGTCCCCAAACCGTTCGGGTCGTACTTTCTCGGCGGGCCGCTACTAGATCTGACCGGGCGAGTCCGGGGCCGAACGGTGTGGAACGCGGGCGGTCGCGTCGTCGTCAACGCCGGTAACTGCGGTTTTGGCGATGTCAGCTGGGTTCACTACGTGCACTCTGCCTACCGAACGCCGCCCGGCGGGCCGCGGGCTACCCGATTACGGCGCGGTCTGATGCGGCGGTTCTTCGTGAATCGGGAACGCCGTTGCCTGCGGCGAGCGCGGTTCGTCATTGCCAACTCTCAACGAACGCGCAACGATCTCGTCGAGCTGCTCGGTCTCCCGCCCGAACGGATCAGCGTTGTCTATTATGGGAATGATCCCGAGCAATTTCGGCCCGCGGGCTGCGGCGAGCGGGACGAACTGCGGCGGGCGCTCGGATTTCCGACGGACCGCCCCTTGGTCGTTTTCATCGGCGCCTTGGGCGACCGGCGCAAGGGCTTCGACGTACTTTTCGAGGCCTGGAGCCGCTTGTGTTCGCAGCCGGAATGGGACCCGCTCCTGCTGGTCGTGGGCAGCGGCGGCGACCTGCCCGCCTGGCGAGAGCGGGCGGTGGCAGCCGGCTTGACCCATAATATTCGGTTCCTCGGCTTCCGCGACGACGTCCCGGCGGTATTACGGTCCGCCGATGCGCTGGTGTCACCGACGCGGTATGAAGCATACGGGCTGGGTGTGCACGAGGCGTTGTGCTGCGGCTTGCCCGCCTTCGTGAGTCGGACGGCCGGTGTCGCCGAGCGTTATCCGGCTGACCTGTCGATTCTCCTGCTGCCGGACGACGCCGGCAGCATTGGTGATCGGCTGCGAGAATGGCGCGGCGATATGGCAACATTTCGGGCGTCACTTGACCGGTTTTCGGCCGATCTGCGTGGGTTCACCTGGGACGACATGGCCTCGACGATCCTGCGCGCGATTGCCGTGCCGGAAACTCACCCGCAGGCAAATTCACAGGGCGCCATCCGCTAGGCGTCGAACACCGAAGTTGCGCCGCGCGACCGAATGGTTCCATCATGACCCGGAGTCGATCCTGGACATCGGCTGTAATGTCGGCGCGGGGCTCCTCGAGTTCCGTCGACATTTTCCGGCAGCGCGGCTCGCGGGGATCGACATCAGTCGGTCGGCGCTGGAGATTGCTCGGAGTCGGCTGACCGACGCCGAAATCCGCGAGGCCGGCGCCGAGCGAATCCCGTTCGCGGACGAGAGCTTCGACTTTGCGACGTGTATCGAGGTGCTCGAGCACGTTCCGGCTGCGCTGCGGCGGGCGGCTTTCCGCGAAGCCCGGCGCGTCCTCCGCCCCGGCGGCCGCCTGATCCTGACGACCCCCCACGCCGGCTGGTTCGCCTGGCTGGATTCCAATAACGTCCGCTTCCGGCTGCCGTTCCTTTACAACGCACTGATTCGCCGAGGGCTGCGCGATGCGACATATGAAGGCAAGTCCCGCGTCGTGGAATGGCATCAGCACTTCCGCGTGGGGGAGTTACTCGACCTCGCGGGCCCAGACTGGGATGTGATCGCCGTCGAGTACGGAGGACTATTCCTCTGCCCGGCCGCCGATTGGTTGAGCTGGCCCTTTTACAGGTTGGGCAAGCCCGATCATCCGGTCCGCCGCGTGCTCGAACGAATCAGCGTCTGGGACCACGGGATCGACTACGGCAAGGCGTCGTATCACATTGTGGTCGTGTTAGGGCGCCCGGGCGGCGCCGGGGACCGCAACAATCGCCATCAGACCGAGCGGTTACACACTTCGTGCGCGGTCTGATTGACCAAGACACCCGGGGATTCTTAGCACCGGCGACTTGAGGGCTTGTTTGTGCCTACGTCCACAGCGACCACAACCGTCCCCGAAACCGCCCACGAGCGATTTACCGCCGTTCACGATTGTTGGGTGTGCGGCGGTGCACGCGCGGCGCCCTGGTTCAATGACCGCTATGACCTCGCCTGCTTCGCCGAAGCGGACCCCGAACTGGCGGCCTACACCGGCCGCGTCGTCCGCATTCGTCGATGCCGCGACTGCGGCTTCGGCCAGCCGGAGGAGCTGCCGACATTGCCCAACTATTTCGATCGCAAATACGATTTGCGTCCGCCGACCGATTGGTTGGCGCGTGAGTTTGAGGCGACATACAAGGATTTGATCATCAGGACGGTGCTTGACGGTCTCGCACGCCGGCTGCCGGCGAACCGGCGGACGGTATTGGACATCGGTTGCCACGTCGGGCGATTCTTGCACACCGCGCGGGCCGCCGGCTGGACGGGTGAAGGCGTAGAGGTCAACCCGCAGACCGCGGCGTTCGCCGCGCGCCGAACCGGAATGCGCATTCACCGCATCAACGTCGCGCGGCTGGCGGACGAGGGACGACGCTTCGACGCCGTGACGCTCACCGACGTCCTGGAACACATCCCCGATCCGGTGCGGGTGCTGACTCAAATCCGGCGACTCGTCGCGCCCGACGGCTGGATCGCCGTCAAGGTGCCGTGCGGACCGAGTCAGCTGCTCAAACAACGATTCCGACGGCTGATCCGTCCGGGTCAGCCGTTGTTGGTGGCCACGAACCTCGGTCACGTGAATCAATTCGACCCACGATCGTTGCGCATCGCATTGGAACGATCGGGGTTCGTCGACGTGCGGGTCCGGCCCGCGGCACCGGAGCTGTTCGAGTTGCCGAGCCGACCGAAGCGGTTTGCGTCTCACATCACCCGGCAGGCTGTATACACGGCCGCCCAGTGGCTGCCGGGCGGCGTTTACTCGCCGCTCGCCCTGAACCTGCAGGCGTTCGGACGATCCCCGGCCGCCACCGGAGGCACCGCGAACCGATGAATGATCGTCCCATCGATTTGTCGGTCGTACTCGTAAATTGGAATTCGCTCGCCCTGACCGACGCCTGTCTGACGTCGATCCGCGAGCAGACGCACGGCATTCGTTACCAAGTGTTCGTCATCGACAACGGCACGACCAGGGACGACGGGCCCGCCGTCCTTCCGGGCCGGCATCCGTGGATCGAGCTGATTCGCAACGACGCCAATCTCGGCTTTACGAAGGCGAACAACCAGGGCATTCGCCGTGCGAGCGGCCGGTACGTCGTCCTGCTCAATAACGACACTTTCCAGACGGAAAACGCTCTGGGCCGCGCCGTCGCGTACATGGACGAACACCCGAATGTCGGCGCGCTGGGAATCCTGCACCGGAACGCCGACGCCGAACGTACGCCGCAGCCGTCCTATTTCCAATATCCCCGGCCGTGGGCCGAGGTCGCCAGCCTGCTCGGACTGGCGCGGGCGCCGGACCCTTCGACCTGGTTGCCGGACCTCAGCGGCCCGCAGGATACGGATTGGGTGTGCGGCAGCTTCCTGATGATGCGCCGATCCTGCCTGGAGCAAGTCGGCAAACTGGACGAACAATTCTTCATCTATCAGGAAGACGTCGACTGGTGCCTGCGGGCCCGGAAGGCCGGCTGGCTCGTCCGCTTCTGGCCGGGCGTGTCGATGGTGCACGTCGGGTCGGCCGCCAAACCGTTCATGAAGGACAAGACCCTGGTGATGTTCCGCAGCCAGGTCTCTTATTACCGCAAACACCACGGCCTGACGGCGGCCGCCGCTTACTTTGCGGCGATGGGCTTGCGGCTGACCGGGGCGTCCCTGAAACAGCTGGTCCTGTGCGCCGCCGGCCGGGCGAGCCTCGCCGATTTGCGTTTGCGCATCCGCCGGCAGCTTCAATTCCTTTCATTGCGGCCGGGTCGCGTAGGAGGTTAATCCCGTGAGCGTCCTCGTGACTGGGGCGGCGGGCTTCATCGGCTCGCACGTCGCTGAGTCGCTGGCCGACTTCGGCCATGACGTCGTCGGCCTCGACGACCTGTCGGGAGGGTTTGCCGAAAACGTCCCGCCCGGCGTCCGCTTCGTTCGCGGGTCCGTGCTGGACGCGGAGTTGCTCGCGAAGCTTTTTGCCGAGCACCGCTTCGAGTACGTCTTCCATCTTGCCGCCTATGCGGCCGAGGGGCTGAGCCACTTCATCCGCCGGTTCAATTACACGAATAACGTGGTCGGCTCGATGACCGTACTTAACGAGGCCGTCAAGGCCGGCGTCAAGTGTTTCGTGTTTACCAGCTCGATAGCAGTTTACGGAGCCGGCCAGACGCCGATGCGGGAGGAGATGACGCCCGAGCCGGAAGACCCCTACGGCGTCGCCAAGTACGCCGTCGAGATGGATCTGCGGGCGGCGCACCGGATGTTCGGGCTCAACTCGATCGTCTTTCGCCCACACAACGTTTACGGAGAACGGCAGCACCTGGGCGACCGGTACCGCAACGTCATCGGCATCTTCATGAATCAGCTGATGCGGGGCGAGCAAATGACCGTCTTCGGCGACGGCAGGCAGACTCGAGGCTTCAGTTATATCGGCGACGTCGCGCCGCTGATCGCCCGGTCGGTGCAGGTGCCGGCCGCGTATAACGAGACGTTTAACGTGGGCGCCGACGAGCCGACATCGGTGAACGACTTGGCCCGCCTCGTAGCCGAGGCGATGGGAAAGCCTTGCCGCGTGACTCACCTGGAGCCGCGCAAGGAGGTCGTGCACGCCGTCGCCGACCACAAGAAGCTCGAGCGAGTGTTCGACTACCGGCCGAAGTGGACGCTGGCGGAAGGGCTCAAGCGGATGGCCGCCTGGGCGAAAACGGTCGGGCCGCGGAGGCCGTCGACTTTTGGCGACATCGAGGTCCTGAATAACTTGCCGCCGAGCTGGAGGCGGTCGAACGATGACTAGGGATACCTGTCAATCGTTACCTCCACGTCAGAGCGACGCCTGCCTCGCGTGCGGGAGCGAATCGTTGGATTTGGTGGAGGCAGTCCCGGTCGCTCGGATCGCGGAACTGTACGCCTTGGAGAGGTCTGACGGTATTGGCGCCCCGGCCGACGCCGCCGGTTGGTTGGCGGCCGTCCGTCGCGTCTTGGGCGCGGACGTCGTTCGCTTCGACCGTTGCAAGTCGTGCGGCCTGGAAATGGCCAGCCCGCGACTGGCGTGGCCAGAGAATTCCTATCCGGCCAACGAGGATTACCCGATCCGCTGGGAATTCGAACAGTGTCTCAAGGATTTGGGAAGTTGCCCGCTGAGCATTCTCGAACTCGGCTGTGGCGATGGTCAATTCCTGGCGCGCGCGAAACAGCGTGGTCACACGGCGACCGGCGTCGACTTCAATCCGACGGCCGTCAGCCGCGCAACCGCGAACGGGCTGAGCGCCGTGTGCGGCGGATTTGATCAGTTGCAACAACACCTCGAGCGGGTGGGCACATCCTTGGCGTTTGATGCCGTCGTCTGTTTTCACGTAATCGAACACTTAGCGGATCCCGATCGACTGTTCGACGGGCTCGAGCCGTTCGTGCGCGCCGGGACAGTTTTGGCCCTGTCGTGCCCGGGGCCCGACCGTTTTACGCGTCTCGTGCGGGAACAGCAGGTCGGCAATCGGGATTTCTGGGACTATCCGCCGCACCACGTCTTGCGTTGGACGGTCCCCGCCCTCGGAACGTACTTGCGCGGGCGCGGCTGGAACGTGCGAACGGCGCGGAACGAGCCACTACCCGTGATCGGAGCGGCCGCGCATATCGGCTGCACTCAGGCACGGCGAGGCGGATATGTCTGCGCCCCCGTCCGCCGACGTTGCGCCATCTTGTGGGCGTACGCCCGATTAGCCGCGGCCGCGCTAACCGCGCGCGTGTCGGGCTTATCCATTTACGTGACCGCTGTGCGGAGGCCGTGACAGGCACGCTCCCGAGACAGCTCGTCACACGCGGCTTCTTCTCGCGGCAGGCACTTGTAAACGGTCTCTTCGGCCCTGACATGCGGACCTAAGGCCGGTCTGACAACGTAATGTCGCGTACTCGTAAGGCGATGGCGGGCGCCGGTTTCAATTATCTCCAGTTCGTTCTGGGGATTGTGACCGGCATTTTTCTCGTGCCACTCATTATTCAGTCCTTGGGTCAAAGGACTTATGGTCTGTGGCTGGCGTGTGGTGAGCTAATCGCCTACCTCGCTCTCGCCGATCTAGGCGTGTTCTCCGTGCTCCCTTGGATCGTCGCCGGTGCGGACGGGCGGGGAGACCACCGCGCGATTCGCCGGCTCCTGGCGAACGGGCTGTTGGCCGGGGCGTTCGTCGGCATCGTGATCGTAATCGGCGGCGGTGCGGTCTGGTTGGGAGCAGTGAATTGGCTCGATCTGCCCCAGGCCGATCGTACGGCGCTCGTCGGGCCAGTGGCCTTGCTGACGCTAGCCGCAGGAGTCTCGTATCCCCTACGGGTTTTCAACGCCCTGCTCATCGGCCTGCAGGACGTGACCTTCGTCGGCTTGCTCGCCTTGGCGCAAACGGTGATGACCATTGTCCTGACTGTGACGTTGCTCCTTCTCGGCGCGGGAGCGTATTCGTTGGCGGCGGCGGCGGGAGTCCCGGTGGTACTTTCCGGTTTCCTGGCAGCATGGCGCTTCCGAGGAATGGCCCCGGACGTGTTGAGGGAAATGCCGCGGCCCACGATCGCGGATATCGGGGCGCTGTTGAGGGAAAGCGTCGGCGGTTGGCTCGGCGGTTTTGGCTATCGACTCCTCGCCGCCAGTAACGGCGTAGTGCTCGTAATTCTCGGTCATCCGGAGTGGGTGCCGATCTATGTGTGCACGGCCAAGGTCGGTCAAATCCTGCAGCAGATGTGTTGGACGTTGCCCGACAGCGCTCTGGTCGGTCTGGCACAGTTATACGGCGAGAATCGCCCCGCCCGCACACGGCAAGTCGTCGGTGCCTTACTCGATCTGCACCTTCTTCTGATCGGATCGGCGGCCTGCGGCGTGTTAGCAGTCAATTCCACCTTTGTTCGTCATTGGGTCGGCCCGGAGCTGTATGGCGGTGACCTCCTCAACACCTTGCTGGTGGCTGCTGTCTGCGTTTCCACCCTGATCCATGCGATTGTCGCGCCGGTTGCGGTCGCCGGCCATCGACTGCAGATTGGCGTCGCGATCATTTTGAATGGGGTGCTCTGCGTCGGACTCGCGCTTGGACTCGGAAGCCGTGTCGGCCTGCCGGGCCTCGCGATTGCGCTGGTCGCCAGCAGCCTGGCGACAAGTTTCGTTTGGGGAGTTATCTTGTTGCGGTCGACATTCCGTCTGGGGTTTGCCGTCCTTTGGACGGACCACTTCTTGCCCTGGCTGGTCCGCGTCGGGCCGGCGATGGCGTTTGCGGCGTGGGTCGGACCGCGGCTGGCTGTGGCCCCGCTTTGGGTGGTCGCCGCGGTCGCGGCCGCGGGAGGGGCGCTCTACCTTTGGTGGATTCGGAACCTCGTCTCCCGCTTACCATTGCCCGAACAGGTACGTCGCCCGCTCGCGCGATTCGGGTTGGCCACGGTGTTCGACTCGAATGACCGAACCGAGACCGTCACAGCCACCTCGCTGCCCGATGAGCTGGGCGCCGCAGTACATCCGAGAGCGCTGACGATGGTCGGCGCCAAAGCAGACGCCTTGCCGCAACCCGGTGGCACAAACCTCGGCTTGCTGATCGAGCGTCGGGACAATTTCCCTTCACGTTCCAAGACCCAGACGGAGTGAGGACGCCCGCCATTCCCCGCATTCTCCTTTGCTCACCGACTCCGATAAAGGCAACGCTTGGTGCCTCCAAGGTCTATATCGAAGCGGCCGAAGGGTTTCGCCGGTTGGGCTGGGAGGTTTCGTTAGCCGGCCCTGAGGAAGTCGCCGGCGGAAAGTCGGTCGATCTGCTATTCGAACAACCGCAGTACCTTCGATCGTATCTGCGGCAACATGCGGATGCGTTTGACGTGGTGGAGTATGAGCATCATGCTTTGCCATTCCCGCGCGGTGACTTTTCGTCCTGCCCGCTCTTTGTGGCCCGTTCCGTACTCACCGCCCACGCGCAACTTGAAGCGGACATTCCTGCTGGTCCGACTTTGCGGAGTCGAGTGCGAAAGCTACTTTTCGGCTCGAGCGGCTCCCGCTGGTTGAAACGGATTGTCCCTCAAGCCGACCGAACACTCGAAGCGGCCGATCTCATCAATGTGAGCAACGCGTCCGACGTTCGCACGCTCGCTCGGCACGGGCACCGGCCGGACAAGATCGTGGTCTTCCCGTTCGGCCTATTCCCGGAGCGATCGGCCGCATTCCGACCGACGGCAGAAGTGATTGCGGCCCCCGCCAAGATCGCCTTCCTCGGCTCATTTGATCCTCGCAAGGGAATGGTCGATCTGCCACGGATCGCAAGTCGGGTGATCGGCAAGCTGCCGGGTGTCGTGTTTAAACTGATCGGCACGGCGGGGATGATCTCGACCGCCGAAGGAGTGCTGACGTGCTTTTCCCGTAATGTGCGTCCGAATGTCCAGGTGATCCCTCGATTCGAGCCGGACGAATTGCCGGAGTTGTTGGCCGACTGCACCGCTGCCGTGTTTCCGTCCCGCGTGGAGGGGTTTCCGTTCGGCGTACTTGAGATGCTCGCCGCCGGCTTACCCGTTATGGCGTACGACGTGCCCGGTCCGCCGATGATGTTGCCGCCGGAGTTTCTCGTCCCGCGGGGCGATGCGGCCGCCTTGGCGGACAAATTGCTCAAGCTGCTCGCCGACCGCAATCGGCTGATCGACGTACGGCGTTGGGCGAGACGACGATCGCTCGACTTTGGCTGGGACGAGACCATCGGCCAGACGGCCCGGTCGTATCGGCAGCGCCTCGCCGCCCGGCATTCCCCCGCCCAACCGGCACCGAGCCCGGTATGATCTGGGCGATTCTGACGGGGGAATACCCGCCGAAACCGGGCGGCGTGGCCGACTACACGGCGCAACTGGCAGCCGCCTTGGCCGCCGCGGGCGATTCGGTCCATGGCTGGTTTCCGGCTCTCGGCGAACCTCCCCGTCAACCGACCGGCGTGCATCTGCACCCCTTGGCCGGCCGGTTCGGGCCCGCGGACTTAGCCGGCCTCGACGCCGACCTGGCCCGGATTCCGCGACCCCGCCGCTTGCTCGTGCAATATGTGCCGCACGCCTTTGGGTGGAAGGCAATGAACCTGCAATTCTGTCTGTGGCTCTATCGCCGGCGGCGGCGCGAGCGGATTTGGGCAATGTTCCATGAGGTCGCGTTCCCAGTCGGAACCGGCCAGCCGCTCCGGCACAACTTCCTCGGCGTCGTGACACGGCTAATGGCCGCCCTGGTCGCACGTTCCGCGGAGCGCTGTTTCGTTTCCATTCCGGCGTGGATTCCACTCCTGGAACGGTTGCGCGGCCGACGCGGCGGCATCGACTGGCTCCCCGTGCCGAGCAATCTGCCGACCGCCGCAGACTCGGAGGCCGTAGCGACGGCCCGTCGGCGGTACGCCCCGGAATCGGGCCAGCTGCTGATTGGACACTTCGGCACCTATGGCGAATTAATCACCGCGTTGCTGGCCGAAGCGCTGCCGCGCGTATTGGCGTCAGACGACCGGCGCGTCGGTTTGCTAATCGGCCGGCGCGGGCAACTCGCCCGCGATCGGATGGCAGCCGACCACCCGGAACTGCGAGACCGCCTGTTCGCAACCGGTGAACTCGCGCCGGAAGAGGTCGTTGCTCACATCGCGGCCTGCGACCTGCTCCTGCAGCCGTATCCCGACGGCATGAGCAGTCGGCGGACCAGCGCGATGGCCGGGCTGTCGCTGGGCGTGCCGACGGTCACGACCTTTGGCCGGCTCTCCGAACCGCTGTGGGACAAAGAAGAGATTGTCGGATTGGCGCCGCCGGGCGATGCCGCCGCCGTGGCCGCCGTGTGTGAGCGGTTCCTGACCGACCCCGTCGCGCGCCGGGACCTTGGCCGGCGCGGTCGTGAGGCGTACGTCCGGAGGTTTCAGGTCGAGCGGACGGTCGCCGTGCTCCGCGCATCCCCTGACACGATCCAATGCAAACCACGCTCCCGCTGATTCCCGAGGCCAAACGAGAGTATGACGCCTGGCACGCCCGCCACGAGGTGGACGCGGAGGCGGACGCCCCCTGGCATTCGCTCGTCCGCAGTCACCTGCGGCCGGAAATCGATTTGGCGGGCCGCCGGATTCTTGAGATCGGTTGCGGCCGAGGTGGCTTCTCGTGTTGGTTGGCCGGCCGGCCCCGGCCGCCCCGTGACCTGGTGGCGGCCGACTTTTCCGAAACCGCGGTCGCCAAGGGTCGCGAGTTCGCCCGCCGCAAGGGGCTTGACAATATCACCTGGCGTGTCGCCGACATTCAGCAGCTGCCATTCGCCGACGATACGTTTGATACCGTCATCTCGTGCGAGACGATCGAGCACGTGCCTGACCCGGCACGCGCCGTTCGCGAACTGGCGCGTGTCCTGAAGCCGGGCGGTCGGCTGCTGCTGACGACTCCGAACTACTGCAGCACCCAGGGCCTGTACCGGGCGTATCTCTGGGCCTGTGGGCGGCGGTACACGGAATGCGGGCAGCCGATTAACAACCTTACCCATGTCCTACTGACGCGGGCATGGGTTCGGCGTGCGGGGCTGCAGATCACAGCTGTGGACGGCATCGGACACTACCTTCCATTTCCCGGCTGTCCGCCGATCCGCTTCCCGCGGCTCGACAATCCACGGGTACTGATGAAGTGGATCGCCCTGCACTTACTCGTCATCGCGCAAAAGCCGCGGCCGACAACCGAGCCCGCGCCGTCGGGCGCGGTCGACCGAAGATAACAATGACCGCCTTCAACAGACAGAACGGCAAGCCTGTGCATAGGCTGCGATTGTTGCTCGTCAGTTTCATCGACGACTGCCGATGGACCGGCATGGGAAAGTGGACCCATGCGATCGCGGAGCAACTCCGAGCGCGGGGACACCGCGTCGACCTTTGGTTCGCGAATGATTTTCCGACCGTACGCCGGTTGGGACGTCTGGCATCGCTCATCCTGCCGAGCGCTCTGACGGCGAAACTGCTCGCGAGCCGGTCGCGGTTCGATGCCGCCATCGTTCACGAGCCCTCCGCGGCCGTCTGCGCGTGCTTACGGCGGTTGCGCTTCGACCTCCCGCCGGTGGTTGCCATGTGCCACAACGTGGAAAGCCACGTGTTTCGAACGAAAAAAGCCGCATCGCGGCGGGGGTTTGCGGAGCTGTCGGCGAAGAGCCATTTCATGCACGCCTTGGTCCGACGGCCGTTGACCGACGGCGCGATCCGTTGGGCCGACAGTGTCGTGTGTCTGTCCGATGTGGATCGGATGTATATCCGCAACTCAATAGGTATCCCGGATCGACGGATTACGGTCGTTACCAACGGCGTCGGGCCGGAATACTTCACCCCGCGGCCGGACGGGACGTCATTCGGTCGAGTATTATTTGTGGGCGGCTGGCTGGACGTGAAGGGCCGCCGACTGCTCCCGAGAATCTGGGAACAGGTCGTCGCGCGGTTTCCGCACGCTCGCCTGTCGGTTGTTGGTTCCGGCGCGTCTGCGACAGATGTGCTCGAGGACTTTCCGGAGCCGATTCGACCGAGCATCGCAGTCACACCGCGCTTGGCACGGCCCGGCCAAATGGCCACGTGCTATGCGGAACATGACCTGTATCTGATGACGTCGCTGACCGAGGGCTCGCCGCTCTCCCTACTGGAAGCGATGGCCGCCGGAATGCCGGTGGCTGCCGCTCGCGTGGGTGGAATACCAGACATCATAACGGAAAAGTACGGGCGATTAATGTTTCCGCCCTGCGACTTTATTGCCGCGGCGGACGCGATCGGTCGGCTCCTTAGTGACACGTCGGCGGCGCGTGAAACGGGTATGGCCCTGCGCGCACGAGCGGCCGAGTTGACATGGGACGCCGCGGCCAGCCGCCTCGAAGCCGTGGCGATCGCGGTGTCGAAACGCGGAGTCACTTGCTAGATCACGTCACCGCGCCAGGGTTGCGCGACCGCCCCGTCGACCGTGCGAGGCGCCCCGACCGTCCGTCGGTGCTCGCACTCTCCACCCTCGGAGCCGGCACCTACGACGAAGACCGGATCCTCGCTTTGTTGCGCGACTTTCCCTTCGAACGATTTCGCTTCGACAGGGCGCATAAAGTCCGCTCCTTTTGGAAACTCCTCGCCACCATCCGCCGCGAGCGCCCTCCGCTGGCGGTCATGGAGGGAACCGGCTTGGCCGGGGGATTGGCCCTGCTTCTCGGCCGCTTGTTGTGGCAGGTCCCGTACGTCGTCAGCAGCGGCGATGCGGTCGGCCCGTGGGTCGGGACCAAGAGCCGCGTGCTCGCCCCCTTCTTCGCCTTGTACGAACGGTTGCTCTGCCGGTTCGCGGTCGGGTTTATCGGGTGGACGCCGTACCTGGCCGGCCGGGCGTTGACGTTCGGCGCACCGCGGGCGATGACGGCCGCCGGTTGGGCCCCCTTTCCACAGGATTTGACACAACGGACCGCCGCGCGGACGCGAATCCGCCAGAGCTTGCGTTTGTCACCGGACTCCCTCGTCGTCGGCATCGTCGGTTCGCTGGCGTGGAGCCGCCGCTATGGCTACTGTTACGGTTATGAACTCGTCCGCGCCATGGAGTCGGTCTCTCGGAGCGATGTCACCGCGCTGATCGTCGGCGACGGGGACGGGCGGGCCCGGCTGGAATCGCTCGCCGCGCCGTTCGGCCGCCGAGTCATATTCACCGGCCGGGTGGCTCACGACGAGGTTCCGGATTTCCTGGCCGCGATGGACGTGGCGAGTTTACCTCAGAGCGTGGACGGCGTCGGCAGTTTTCGGTACACGACCAAATTGAGCGAGTATCTCGCCGCGGGCTTACCTGTCGTGACCGGGCAGATCCCGCTGGCCTACGACTTGGACGACGGCTGGGTGTGGCGGCTGCCCGGCCCGAACCCGTGGCATCCCCGCTATCACCACGCACTGGCCGAGCTGATCGAAGGACTGTCGCCGGCGGATCTGGCGGCACGGCGCGCGGCGGTGCCTGAACATCCGGCCGAGTTCGATCGGGATCGACAGATCGCCCGTGTGACCGCGTTTGTCACTGACATCCTGGCCGACCGAGGGGTCGCGATCCGGGTGGATGCCAATTGACCGTCTCCCTATGGTGTCTCTGGAATAACTGGCTGGTCGTGATCGCGATTTGAGGCGTCCGCCGGATGATTGAATTGCCGTGAAGCCCGCTCACATCCTCGTCACCGGCGGCGCCGGCTGCATCGGCTCGGAACTCTGTGCCGCGCTCGTCGCCCGCGGCGACAGCGTCGTCGCCCTTGATAACCTCAGCAGCGGCAAAGAGGAACATGTCGCCGCCTTGCGGAATCGGCCGAATTTCCGGCTCGTCGTCGGCGACCTGCTCGACCCCACCGCGCTGGACCAAGTGGTCTCCGGGTCGGAGATCGTCTACCACCTGGCGGCGAATCCGGACGTCAAGTTCACGCCCGACGCCCCGGACCGCGATCTGCGTCAGAATACGCTCGCCACGCACGCCCTTCTCGAGGCGATGCGGCGGCACCAGGTCCGCCGTCTGGCCTTCGCGTCGACCTCGGCGATCTACGGCGTCAGCCCGCGCCAGCCGATTCCCGAAGATCAAGCGCCGCGGCCGATCTCCCTCTACGGCGCGACCAAGCTCGCCTGCGAGGCGATGATCGGCGCCTATCAGCACCTGTTCGGCTTGCAGTGCTGGGTGTTCCGCTTCGCAAACATCGTCGGCGGCAAGTCGCGGGCGAAAGGACGGACGGTGCTTTCGGACTTCGTCGCCAAGCTCCGGGCCGATCCGCGGCGACTCGAGATCCTCGGCGACGGCCGGCAGGCGAAGTCGTACCTCGCGGCGGACGAATGCGTGGCGGCGATGCTTTTCGCGGTCGAACACGCTCGCGAACCGCTCAATATCTTCAACCTGGGCGGCGACGACGCGCTGACGGTCCGCCGCATCGCCGAAATGGTGGCGGCACAGATGGGGCTCCGCGAGATCGAGTTTTCGTTTACCGGCGGCGAGGCGGGCTGGCCGGGCGACGTGCCGCGGTTTCGGCTCGACGTGACGGCGATCAACCGCCTCGGCTGGCGCGCCCGCCGCACCTCCGAGCAGGCCGTCGCCGAAGCGATCAAGGCGCTCTTGGAATCGGAGCCGCGACCGTAAGGGAGCGGGCCATGCAGGCAGTCATCCTGGCGGGCGGTTTGGGCACGCGGCTCGGCGAGCTCACGCGGACCATTCCGAAGCCGATGGTGCCGGTCGCCGGCCGGCCGTACCTCGAACACCAGCTTCGCGAACTGGCCCGGCAACAGTTGAACGACGTCGTGCTGCTGACCGGCTATCTCGGCGAGCAGATCGAGGAGTACTTCGGCACGGGCGACCGCTGGGGCCTGAGCGTCCGCTACAGTCGAGAGGCGACGCCTCAGGGAACGGGCGGCGCCCTCCGCGACGCCGCCCACTTGCTCGCGGAGACGTTCGTGCTCATCTACGGCGATTCGTACCTGCCGATCGAGTATGCACCGGTCTTGCGGCGACTCGAGGATTCGCAGGCACTCGCCGTCGCGGTCGTCTACGATAATCGTGAAGAGACGACGGTCCGCAATAACGTGGCGGTCGGCGACGACGGCGTCGTGAGCCGATACGCGAAGGACGCCGCGGGCGATGATTTGCGGTGTGTTGAGGCCGGCGTGTTGGCGCTGCGGCGGTCCGTGATCGCGCAACTGCCCCCAGACGGCCCGGCGTCCCTGGAGAAGGACCTGTACCCGCAGCTCGTCGCCCGGCGACAACTGCTGGCCTATATCACCGGACAGAGGTTCTACGACATCGGCACGCCCGAACGGTTAGCCATGATCGAGCAGGTGCTCCGCGGATGATCATCACCCGCACCCCCTTTCGCATCAGCTTCGCCGGCGGCGGCTCCGACCTCGAAGCGTTCTACGCCGAGGAGTCGGGCGCCGTCATCTCCACGGCCATCGACAAATACATGTACCTGATGGTCAAGGAGCGGTTCGGCGACACGTTCCGCGTGAGCTACTCGCGGACCGAACTGACCGACCGGGCCGAGCAGATCGAGCACCCGATCGTTCGCGAATGCCTGGCACTGACCGGAATGACCCGCGGCCTGGAGATCGTCTCGGTGGCTGACCTGCCGGCCCAGAGCGGCATGGGGTCGTCGAGCAGTTTCACGGTGGGGCTGCTGCATTCCCTCTCGGCGTTAGAGGGGCGCGTCGTGTCGGCCCGGACGCTCGCCGAGCAGGCGTGTCACGTCGAGATCGAACGGCTCCGCGAGCCGATTGGTAAGCAGGACCAGTACATCGCCGCGTTCGGCGGGCTGCAGTTCATTCAGTTCCACCCGGATGGGCATGTCAGCGTCGATCCGGTGGTCTGCCGGCCGGCGGTCCGCCGAGAACTGGACCGCCGCCTGCTGCTGTTCTTCACCGGCCTGACCCGCGACGCCCGCAGCGTGCTCACGCGCCAGCGCGCCGGGACGGCCGACCGCCGGCCGGCGCTGCGACGCCTGTGCCGGATCGCCAACGACCTCCGCGACGTGCTCACCGCCGGCGACGACCTGGCCCCGTTCGGCCGCCTGCTGCATGAGGCGTGGGAAGTCAAGAAGTCGGTCGAGGGCACGATCAGCAACCCGGCGATCGACGCCTGGTACGAGCGGGGCTTGGCCGCGGGCGCCCTCGGGGGCAAACTCCTCGGCGCCGGCAGCGGTGGGTTCCTCCTCTTCTTCTGCGAGCCGGAGGTACAACCGAGGCTGCGCGAGGCGCTCGGCGAGTTGCGGCCGGTGCCGTTCGCATTGGAGCCGGAAGGCAGCAAGGTTATCTTCGTCGGCCCGGAGCACTGGTGACCTGGTCCGCTAGCCACTTTTCTTTCTTCGACTAATCCATGCCCGTCGCAACAAGCAGCTACGACCCACCGTCTCAACGCGTCAAAGGGCTGGACGCCCTGCGGTTTGTGTTGGCAATGTGGGTCGTGTTCGGCCACGTCGGTTTGCCGCCGGTCGACGAATCCGAACGAACGGTCGCTCGAGCCGTCTACCACAACATCATTTCCGGCCCCGCGGCCGTTATTGTGTTTTTTGTGATCTCCGGGTTTTGCATCCATTTCCCGTATCGCAACGGACGATCGCTTGATCTGCTTTCGTTCTATGCCAGGCGTCATATTCGCATTCTTGTGCCAGTCGCAGTGGCTTCGATGATCGCCGCACCCCTCGGGATCAAGCTCGCGCTGTTGAGCGACTCGATCCTGTGGAGTCTGCTTTGCGAGGAAATCTACTACACGATCTATCCCTTCCTTCGCCTCCTTGCCGCGCGAGTCGGATTTGGAGTCCTGTTCTCGCTAACGCTCGTGCTTAGTTATGTCGTTGCTTTCACTCTCCCAAATGATGGCAATTACCCTAGCTACCATTGGGGACTGAATTGGGTCCTTGGCTTACCCTGTTGGTTGCTCGGATGTATGCTCGCCGAGTCCTGCGAATTAGCGCGCCGGTCGAGTATTCCCACAAGCAGGCGCATCTGGTATTGGCGGCTAACGGTTTGGGGTTTGAGCGTCGTTTGCAGCGTTCTTCGATTTCACACTCAGGTGACGTATCCGTATACTCTCAACCTATTTGCCATCGTAGCGGCAGTCTGGCTACGCTATGAAATCCGGGTCGCGGATGCACAAGGCGCTTCCTGGTTGGAGCCCGCGGGGCGAATCAGTTATTCGATCTACCTGATGCATCTTCAAGCGCACGCCATTTGGAAATGGTTCCGACAGGAACCGCACCCAACGTCGACGGCCGTCTGGATTGTTCAGATT
>DATJGQ010000259.1:0-4082 GCA_035494815.1 Gemmataceae bacterium | reverse complement strand
CCCCGACCACCCCGACACGCTAACTAGCATGGGCAAGCTGGCTAGCAGCTACGCAGCTCTCCATCGACATGCGGACGCTTCCAAGCTTCATGAACAACGGTTGACCCTGGCGAAGGCCAGGCACGGTATGGATCACCAGGCCACGCTGGCCGCGATGAACGGCCTCGCCGCGTTCCTGGCGACGGCTTCCGACCTCCAGTTCCGCGACCCGGCGCGCGCCGTGGAGCTGGCGACGAAGACGGCGGAGTCGTCCACGGAGAAGTCTGTGCAATCGGCGGACTATCGCGGCACGCTGGGCGTAGCCCGTTACCGGTCTGGCGATTGGAGTAAGGCCCGCGCCGACCTGGAAATGGCGATCGGCATGCGCCAGGCCGACGATTGGCGTAACGCGCCGAACGGCTTCTTTCTCGCCATGTCCCACTGGCAGCTCGGCGACAAGGCCAAGGCCCGCGAGTGGTTCGACAGGGCGGTGCAATGGGTGGAGAAAGGCAAGAAGGACGACCCCGAGCTGAAGCGGTTCCGCGCCGAGGCAGCGGAGCTGTTGGGCGCGAAGGGCGAGACGACGAAATGACGGAACGTTTTGGCAGCGAACCAGGCCGCCAGGCACATACCTAACCGGAAGCGCAACCGGCGGACCGAAGTTCTGGCGCGGCTCAAGCAGAACTAGCTGTTCGACTATCGCCGCCGATGCAACTCTGGGCGCGGCGCGAATCGTGACCCGATTGTTCCCACAAGTTGCGGCTTGAGGCCTTGAAGTGGTAGAGGCGAAGGCGCATTCCTGCTCTCGGAGCCGGAAGATACACGCTTCGTGTGAATGGGACGGACGTGTCGGGCGAAATCACCATGCCAGCGCTTCCGGTCGAGAAGCCGGTGGAAGTGCGGCTCCGACTCCCCGCGAACGAGCGCCGCTAACGCTCCCGATCCGCCACGGGGCGGTTTTTCGTGGTAGGCTTGACCACCTGCCGTGGTGACAAACTTAGCTACCCCTCGTGAGTGGGAGAAATAACGATGGGAACGGTTTTTCTGCTTGTACTGCTGCTCGCGCTGCTCGTTACGCTGCTCAATCCGAAAGGCACGCGCTGGGGCTACGGGCCCCCGGGCATCCTTGGCCTGCTGCTCGTGATCGTCATTTTGATGATCTTCCTGGGGTACATCCCGTGGACGGGTTGGACCTGGGGCCCGCCGCCGGTCCCGTGAGCTGAAATAACGCAGCCGCATGACGACTCGCGAAGAAGCCCCGCTCCTCGGCGGGGCTTTTTTGTTGCCGTCGGGGTGCGTTCTGTCGGTACCATCGTGACTGGACCGCCGGCGTACGGCGGCGACGACCGGCCTGATCTCTCCACGGGTGTCCGATGGCGTTCCGATTCTCTTTCGTCGCGGCCCTCTTGTGTCTCTTCCCGCCTCTTGCGGCCCGCGCCGCGGACGTCGAGTACGACCTCATCGTCCGCAACGGCCGGATCGTGGACGGCACCGGCAACCCGTGGTTCTCCGGCGACGTGGCGGTCCGCGGCGATCGGATCGTCGCCGTCGGTCGCGTCCCGGCCGCGAACGCCAAACGCGAGATCGACGCCCGCGGACTGATCGTCGCACCGGGCTTCATCGACATGCACTCGCACTCCGACTTCCTGCTTCTGGAGGACGGGCTGGCCCCGAGCAAGATCCGGCAGGGCGTTACGACGGAGGTGCTCGGCGAAGGTCGCTCGGCGGCGCCGAATCGCGACCGCGGCTCCCGTGGCGCGGGCTACGCAACGCTCAGCGACTATTTCGCGGCACTGGAGAAGTCGGGCATCGCCGTCAATGTCGTCTCGTACTGCGGGCTCGACAACGTCTGGCAGGGCGTGATGGGCAGCAGTCACGCGCGGCCCACGGCGGACCAGTTCGCGCGGATGAAAGAGATCCTCGACGGGGCGATGAAGGACGGGGCGTTCGGCCTGTCCACGATGCTCGCCATGCCGCCCGGTTCGCTGGCGACGACCGACGATCTTGTGGAACTGAGCAAAGTCGTCGCGAAGTACCGCGGCCTGTACATGACGCACAACCGCAACGAAGGGACGGGCGTCGTCGACGCGGTGAAGGAGGCGATCGCGATCGGCGAGCGGGCGGGCGTAACCGTGGACGTCATCCACCTCAAGATCGCCGACCAGTCGCTCTGGGGCCGGATGAGCGAACTGGTCGCCCTGATCGAGGCCGCCCGCCGCCGCGGGGTCAACGTCCAGGCCAACGTCTATCCCTACACGCGGGGTAACAACAATCTCTCGAGCATCATCCCGCCGTGGGCGCACGAAGGCGGCTCGGCCCGCATGATCGAACGACTCCGCGATTCAAGCCTGCGGCCGCGGCTCAAGAAGGAAATCCGCGAAGGCATCCCGGGCTGGTACAACCATTACACGGCGGTCGGCGGCGATTGGAGTCGGATGCTCGTCAGCGGCCGCGGCGATTATTCCGGTCTGACCATGGACCGGATCATCGCCGCGAGGTCTCAAGGGAAAACGCCGCCGCCCGACCCGCTCGATGTGCTATTTGACCTGTTGATCGAAACCGGCGGGTCGGTCTCCACGGTGTACGCCCATCACACAGAAGAGGACATGCGACTGGCGCTGGTCCAGCCGTGGTGCTCGGTCGGTTCGGACGGGTCGGCGTACGCGATCGATGGCCCGCTCCGCCGCGGACATCCGCACCCGCGGAACTTCGGCACGTTCCCGCGCGTACTCGGCGTCTACGTCCGCGAGACGGGTCTGCTGCGACTCGAAGACGCCGTGCGAAAGATGACATCGCTCAACGCGGCGAAGTTGGGCATCCCCGATCGGGGCCTGTTGCGGCCGGGCCAGTTCGCTGACCTGACGCTGTTCGATCCGGACAAGGTGATCGATCGGGCGACGTATGAGGACCCGTTCCGGTACCCGGAGGGGATCGAGTTCGTCGTCGTCAACGGGCAAGTCGTTCTCGAACACGCGAAGGCGACCGCCGCCAAGCCGGGACGGCCGATCCGGCGGACGCCGTGACCGACTCAGCGATTTCTCATTTTTTGCTGGCGGCGGCTGCTGGCTCGGTTAGACTGGGAGTCGGTCCGGGAATTCGCCGGAGCGACCAACCGACTCGCGGTAACGGCCGGCCATCCTGAGGACCTCCGCGACCGCGGGCATCCCTCCCGGCGCACCGGGCGGCGCCCGCGGTCTCACTTTTTGGCGTCCGCCGCGGATTGCCTCTACCGCCGCGGCCGCTCCGACTCTATACTGGCCAAACTCGCAAAGTGGCATCGGAACCGTTTGACGGATTTACATCAGTGAATCCGACCGGTCGGGCGAGGATTGCCCGGCTGGGGGCGCTCGTCACTCGCGTCGGGCGTGACGGAACCGGTTCGGCCAATCGGCGGGATGCGCGCCGCACTCACACCTCGGCGCCCCGGCGTCGCTCGTTTTTCTTTTTTGCCATCTTCGGAGAGACTCGCTCATGGCACGGACTCGCAAGCTCCTGTCCCCGCGCGCGCCGCACGCGGCGTCTCGGCGGTTCAACACCATCCGCGACCGGCTCGAACGTCTCGAAGACCGGACCGTCCCGGCGTTCACCAACGTGCTGGTGAATAACCCGGCCGCGGACCTCGGCAGCAACGATACTCAGAGCGAGACCACACTTGTGCTCGCCGGCTCAAACGTCGTGGTCGCGTTCAACGATTCAGGGTCCAACGCGGGCAACACCAAGTTCACCGGCTTCGCGCAATCGACCAATGGCGGCGCGACCTTCACCGACAAAGGGACGCTGCCCACCAGCACGTCCGGCGATGCGGGCGACCCGGCGCTGGCCCGGGACAACGTCAGCGGCACGATCTACCTCGCGACGCTGGGCTACTCGAGCAGCAACGTCATCCAGGTCTTTCGCTCGACGGACGGGGGAGCGACGTTCGGCGCGCCGGTGAACGCCGCCTCCGGATTCAGCAGCGGGCATTCTCTCGATAAAGAATGGATCGCCGTCGACAACGCCCCGGGCGTCGGCCAGGGGACCGTCTATGTCGTCTTCACCGATTTCGGCTCGATTTTCGGGCCGGACAACGGCGTCTTCCTCACGCGCTCCACGAACGGCGGCGC
>DATJGQ010000258.1:0-4904 GCA_035494815.1 Gemmataceae bacterium | reverse complement strand
CATTCGGAGTTGATGCCATATCCCTGTCCGGCGACGTCGCCGCCCCAGGTGAACAGGACATCGCGCTTTTCCCGCGGCGGCGTGCGGAACCGGCCGACGACGGGCTCGCTCCAGACTTTCGGCGAGCCAAGATCCTGAAAGCTCACGCGGTAGACGATGGTCTGACCGGGCGGCAGATCGGTGAGGATGACGCGGGCGGTGTAGTCGCTGACGTCGAGCGCCGCGGGCCCGATGACCTTGCGGGCGTCGCGGAACGAGTCCGTCGTCGCATATTCGACAACCATCCGGGCCGGGCGATCGGTTTTGCTCCAGACGACCGCGCCGTCGGCGGAGGCGTCTCCGCTGGCGACGCCACAGGGCATCGCCGGCCGGCCGCTCTCCGGCGCGGCGAGCGCCTTCGACGCGAAAAGTCCGGTCGCCCCTCCGACGACGGCCGCGGTGAATTGTCGCCGTGATAGCCCCGCCCGACGTCTTTTGCTGCTCATGCAGCAATCTTACTCGGGTTCGACCTTGATCGTCACGCGGAAGCCGAAATCCTTTTTTTGGACCCCGTGGAACGGCTCGAACGCACTGATCCAGAGCGGGTCGAGCGCCGGCTCCGGGGCGAACTCGGCCGATGCGGCCTTGCACGGCAACAGCTTCTTCGGATGCGACGCCTGCACGCCGAATTGCTCGTGCAGCGTATACCGCCCGAGCGGAACGACGGCGGTTACCGGCCCGTGCTGATCGTTGACCGAGAGGTTCTCGCCGCCAGCGACCGAGCGCCCGGGCAATCCCACCTCCACGAGCGCCGCCCCGGCGGCGCCACAGGGCGCGATCGCGGCGTGTGCCGGGCAGGTGATCCCCGCGCTGCCGCCGCTGCACGCCTGTGTCCGCAACAGGCCGATGACCCGCGCCTCGATCGAAAGCTTGACCTTCTTTGTCTCCGGCTTGGCCGCCGCGATCTCGAAGTCCTGGGCGAGGTCGAACGCCAGCGCCGCGAATGAGTCCTTGCAGGGATGGCCCCCGGCGACGGCGACGCCGGTCATGGAGACGACGAGCACGTCGGCGGAGGGCTGCTGCACGTCGATGTTGCCGCCGCCCGTGTGCGTGAAGCCCTGCCGCGTCGGCGTCGCTTGAGCCTGGCGGTTGGCGAGGTTGATGGTGACA
Source organism: Gemmataceae bacterium (assembly GCA_035494815.1). GTDB lineage: Bacteria > Planctomycetota > Planctomycetia > Gemmatales > Gemmataceae > DATJGQ01. Next base: position 3,755 of record DATJGQ010000258.1, on the reverse strand, counting down.
GGCGGCGGCGGCGCCGGGGCGTCCGCCGCGAGCGCCGGCGCGGTGATCGCCGCGACGGTAAGCAAACTCCAGAACGCTTTCATGACATTGACCTCCGTGTCTCTTTCCGTCACCACCGCACGAGCAGGTCCATTACGGCGGTGAAAACGTCGTGTTTCCCCTCGAACGGCCGCGACTCGGTGTTGTAGTCGTAGCGAACCTCCGGCCGTAGCGCGATGTACTTGTTCGGCTTGAACGTCACGCCCGCCGTCGGGGCGATGTACAGCCCCGGGAACCCGGTCCGCTGGCCTTGAACGTCGTCGAAGAACTCCAGCCGGCCGTTCGCGGTCAGCCGTGGCGTGAGTATGTAACTGAGGTAATGGTCCGTTGCCCACCAATTCGCGAAACCGATTTCCGGCACGTTCCATGTCAGCCCGTAGAGGGCGTCCAGCACATAGCTGAACCGGTCACTGAACTTGTGCGTGTAGACCACGTCGAAGATCTCGGGATTATGGAAGGAGTCCTTCTGGTCGAACCGTCCGCTCCCGAGAATCGTCGAAAACAGCACGCTGTCGCGGCCGGTCGGCGGCGCCCATTTGACGCTGCCGACATAGCACGGATTGACCGCCGGGCCGAAGAACACGTCGCAGCCGGTGACGACGCCATTCTGGACGCTCCACTCGTCCGTCAGTTTCAGGGTCGTCAGCAATCCCGTGTGCGTGAACGGGTCGTAAATGAAGTTGTAAGACCGCGACACGAACGGGCACTGCGTCGTGTCGATGCTCTCATAGCCGAACTGCGCGAAGAAGCGGCCGAGCTTCACGTCCAGCCCGCGGCCGATCTGCGGGAAATATGCCTCGGCGTAGAACTGCACCGGATCGACGCCGTACGTGTTGGGCTCGCCGTCGTTGGCCGTGAGTTGTCGGTCAAAAAGGCCGCGGGCGATCGTGAAGCGATAGTCGATGCCCGCGAAAGTATCGGTGCGGAACCCGAACGTCGGCGTTGCGGCGGTCTGGTCGACCGGCCGCTCGAAGCGGATCCACGCCTGCTGCACGTGGTATTCGTTGGCGCGGTAGTTAAAGCCCATCGGCAACTGCTCGTGCCGGTCGCTGCTGGCGGTGAAGGCGGAGTCGACCCAGCCGTACAGCTTGAGGTTGTTGCCGTCGAGGAGCCAACCGGGATAAGTGCCCTGGAGGGCGAGCATGAGGGGCCAACGGTCGGGCGGCGGCAGGGCGGGCTTCGGCTCTTCCGGCGGGGCGGTCTGCCCGACGGCGAGTGCGGTCATTAGCAGCAGGCTCGGGCCCACGGAATGCCTCGGCGTGGAAGGAAGGAAACGACGCACTCGCCGTCGCGACTTCCGTCCAGGCCATGACCGCGGCGGGTGCCCCGCCGGCCTGGTGTGCTCGCAATCGATTGGACTGTTATCGGCGACCATTCGGGTGCGCCTGAGAACAACCGCCGTTCGACAAAAAATGGACATTCCTCTCAGGCGGCAGGAACGGTCGGCTCGGTATAGGCATCCCAGATTCGCGCAAAAAAAAGGCGGGGGCCCAAGTCCTCCCGCCCTCATGACCGGCATCGGTCGTTATTTGACTTTCAGTCGCGAGGCGATCTGCTCCGCTTTGGTCAGGTGCTCGCGGACGACCGGCAGCGTCTTGCTGGCGAAGCTCCGCAGCCGCGTGTCCTTGGCCGAATCGCTCGCCTTCTTGAACTCCTCGACGTCCTTCTTGTGGTCGTCGACCATGTGCTTGATGTACGCCTGGTCGAAGGCCTGGCCCTTCATGGCCATAAACTTCTGGTGCTCGGCCTGGTGCTCGGCGTTCTCTTGTGCGGGTACCTTCACGCCCATCTGCTGGGCGACGGCCATCAACTCCTTGTTCGCCTTGCCGTGGTCGGTGACCATCATCTGGCCGAACTTCTTCACCTCCGGGTCGTTGGCTCGCTCGGACGCCAATTGCCCGAGGTGCACCTCATGGAGCCCACCGCTGGCGGCCTTCTCGATGAACTTGACGTCTTCGGCGGCCGCAGTCGTGCCGCCGGTGGTCGTGCGGGCCCTCTCTTGCCCGACCGCCGGTTGGAGAGCCAGCCCGATCGCGACCAGGGCGGCCAGCCCGATGGTCGTCAACGCCCAGAACTTCATGGAAACACCTCCTCTGCCTGATTCCGGACTCGGGGAACGGCGCCGTCCCCACCAAAGAGTAAGCGGGAGCAATTGAAGTGCCGTCGCCCGACTTTCTGCTTGCCCCGGCATCCGCCGTGAGGTGCAATACGGACCGGCCCCGCGGGACGGACCTTTCTATGCCTCGCATCCTCGCATTGTTGTTGGCCATCATCGGTTCCGCCGCGACCGCCGGGAGCGCTTTTTGCCGCCCCCCCAACATCGTCCTGATCCTCGCCGATGACCTCGGCTGGGCCGACCTGGGCTGTTACGGCAACCGCTTCAACGAAACGCCGCGGATCGACAAGCTCGCCACGCAGGGCGTCCGTTTCACCGACTTCTACTCCGCCGGCCCGGTCTGCTCGCCGACGCGGGCGGCGATCCAGTCCGGCCAGTATCAGGCCCGCTTCGGCCTGACCGCCCACATCCCGGGCCACTGGCGGCCGTTCGAGAAACTCGCCGAGCCACCGTGCGCCCTGGAACTGCCGCTCGAAGTCGTCACGATGGCCGAGCGGCTGCGCGAGGCCGGCTATGCCACCGGCTACTTCGGCAAATGGCATCTCGGCGGCCGCGGCTTCGGCCCGAAGGACCAGGGGTATGAGACGGTGTATGAGGGTCAGGGCCACACGATCCCGGGCAGGCAACAGCCACCTCCGGGAAGCGGGCCACGGCGGGCGTGCGACTATCTCGCCGAACTGACCGAGAAGTTCATCGAGGCCAACAAGGCCAAGCCGTTCTTCGTTCAGGTCAGTCCGTTCGCAGTCCACATCCCGCTGAACACGACGCCGGAACTCAAGGCCAAGTACGACGCGATGCCGAAAGCGCCGGGCTATGCCTCACACCCGCTTTACGCGGGGCTGTTGGAAGAGTTGGACCAGTGCGTCGGCCGTGTCCTGGATGCGCTGGACCGCAACGGCTTGGCGAACGACACGCTGGTGATCTTTACTTCCGACAACGGCGGGCTGGAGCGCGAGTCCGGCGGATGGCCGGGCACGACCAACGCCCCGCTGCGCAACGAGAAAGGGTCGCTCTACGAGGGCGGTATCCGCGTGCCGACGATCATCCGCCGGCCCGGCATCGCCCGTGCCGGTGCGGTGACCACCCAGCCGGCTATTTCGACCGACTTCTATCCGACCGTGCTCGCGACGGCCGGGCTCACGCCGGACGCGAATCAGCCGGCCGACGGCGTGAGTCTCACGCCGCTCCTGCTCGACCCGACCGCGGATCTGAACCGCGAGACATTGTTCTGGCACTACCCGCACTACCACCACAGCCGCCCCTCGGGGGCGATCCGGTCGAGGGATTGGAAACTGATCGAATTCTTCGACACGGGAGCGGTCGAGTTGTACCGCGTATCCGAGGACATCGGCGAGGCGACGGATTTGGCGTCCAAGAACCGGCCGATGGCCGACGCCTTGCGCGAGCGACTCCGGGTCTGGCGCCGATCGGTCGGGGCCCAGATGCCGCAGCGGAACCCGGCGTATGACCCGAAGCGCGCGGGCGAATGGTGGAACCGGGCGCGCGTCGAGAAGACTGAGGCGCCGGGGACGTATCGAGACGATCGAAAGCAATGAATGTTTTCCTCCCCCTCTCCCTCCTGGGAGAGGGGGCCGGGGGG
>DATJGQ010000257.1:0-2151 GCA_035494815.1 Gemmataceae bacterium | reverse complement strand
AACACGCCGGTCGTTCGACGCCAGGGAATGAGGGCCTTCATACTCGTCCTCCTCCACGAAACGTGGATGTCGAGCCGGTCAGGTCGCCCCGTGGAATGCGGCTCGACCATTCCCGGGGTGCGTCAAACACCGCCTCGCTCTGAAACCGATGTTGCAGGTCAAAGCAAGGGCCATGCCGGAGCCACACTCGTTTCGCGGACGAGTGAGTTTCCCGTTAGTTTTGGCTGGTTGATTGAATGTGCGTTTCAATCGATGTCATGTGTCACATCATGCGCCAGGCCAGATTGACACACTCCGGATGATCCGTTGTGTCATGTTGAGTCGGTGGGTTAAACGCGAGTCTTTTACATAGAAGCAGTCTGATGCGTCCATCCGCAAATGGCATCAACGTTTCCGACGAAATTTGACGTCACTCGCGGCCGCCGGCCGCGGTCTGGAACGATTCGTGCATTGGCCGTTCGCCGCGCGACATTGAACCACGAACCGAGGTGACTGACATGATCAGCGCATTCACTCTCAAAGTGGTTCGCGGGTTGGACGTCGGAACCGAGCACCGGTTCGCGGCCCCCGCGGCCTGCGTCATCGGCCGGGACCCGGACTGCAATCTCCGAGTCGTCCAAGGCCTTCTCACCGAAACATTATCCCGGCACCACTGCCGCATCGAGGTGGGCCCGGAGGGTGCGTTCGTACGCGATCTCAGCAGTCGCAACGGAACATTCCTGAACGGCACCAAGATCGGGCAGCGGTCGCGCGGCAATCCGGTTTTGCCCAATCCGGACGCGGGTCCCCCGCACTGTCTGGCCGACGGCGATCGTTTGCGCGTCGGCGAGATCGAGTTCGGGGTCGAGCTGGTGAGTAAGGACGCTCCGGCAATGGCGTGTGGCCCGTACGCCGGCAGCGTTGCTTGAACCGGGAGAAGTCGCGATGAGAGAATCGATTCGCCAATTGCGACAGATTCGGGAGCTGCGGCGCCACCTCATGCCGCGGGATATCCCGCAGCCGCGCGGCTGGCGAGTGGCGATCCGGCATTCCCCGGGTGCCTGGAAAGGAAGCGACTTTTATGACTTCCTCAACCTGCCGGATGGCCGGGTGCTGCTCGTTCTAGCGGGAGGCAGCGATCAAGGAGCTCCGGCCACGGCATTGGCAGCCGTGCTCCGTGCCACCCTCCACTCCTGTCCGCTCAGCTCCGGTCGGGAGCGGCTACCGTATTGCCCGTTCCAGCAGCCCGGGCTGCAGCCGCCCCATGTTCTGCTCGGCCACCTGAATCAGGTCCTGGCAGAGAACTCACTCGAGGAACAGTACCTCACGGCGTTCTGCGCGTTGATCGGTCCGGCGGACGGAACTCTGTTGTACGCCAATGCGGGACACCCGTCGCCGCGAGTGTGGCGGGCGGCGGCGCGCGCAGCCGAGCCCTTGACCGGCCCAGTCGACCTGCCGCTCGGGCTCCATTTGAGCACGACGTACCACAAGCGGCGACTGGAACTGACCGACGGCGATCTGCTGCTCCTGGCCGGAGAGGACGTCACCGCCGCGCGCAGTCCGTGGGACGAAGCGTTCGGCGCCGGCGCGCTCGACGAGGCGCTCGCCGCTGCGGCGGCCGAAGGGCCGAGCGCCGTGGTCGATACGGCGATGGATGAGCTCTTGCGGTTCGTCGGCCGGCGCCGGCCGGTCGGGGACCTGACGCTGGTCGCCGTTCAGCGCGCCTCCGACGCCGGCCCGATCCCGCTCCTGTGAAGGCAACGACATGACACTCCATTGCCCCGCGAGGTGACGCCATGACGCACATGCACCCACTCACCGATCATCGCCGGACCGCCCGCATTCTCGCCGTCGCGATCGCCGGCCTGGGCTTGCCACTCTTTGTGGCGATGGGTGGGTTCAATCCCCTGACGCTCACCGCACGCGAGACGGCGCTTATGGTTCCTTTTCTGATGGCGGTGGCGGCACTCTTCGTCGTCTGGCGATCGGAGTTGGCCGACGGCGTATTGACCGCCGGGGGAGTCTTGTTCCTCATGGGCTTGAATTGGGAGATCTCCGACGGCCTGCCGCGCGGCTGGTCCTTCGAAGCGATCACCGTCCTGGGGTCGCTGCTTGTAATCTGCACGATCATGGACAAGAGCCACGATACGACGCTTCCGCACAACCGAGTAA
>DATJGQ010000256.1:0-3982 GCA_035494815.1 Gemmataceae bacterium | reverse complement strand
TCGAGGTCACCGCTTCTCTTCATGCACGACCCGCCCGCCGACGACGGTCAGCACGGCGCGGACATCCTTCATCCGCTCCACGGGGCAGGTCAACACGTCGTCTGTCAGGACCGCCAGATCGCCGAGCTTGCCGACTTCGATCGAACCCTTGCGGGTTTCGTCGAAGCCGAGGTACGCGGCGTCGATCGTCACCATCCGCAGCGCCTCCTCGCGGGATACGCACTGCTCCGGCGCGATCACCAGGCCGTGCTCGGTTTTGCGCGTGATTGCCACATACATGGCCAGGAACGGGTTGTACGGATTCAGCGACAGGTTCGGGTCGAACCCCTGCATGTGGTCGGAGTTGATCGCGACCTTGACGCCGGCCCGCAGCCACTCGCGAAGGCCGATGAAGTTTTTCAGCCGCGTGCCCCCGAGCGCCGAGGCGAGCGCGTCCGCGTCCTTGTAGTACCACGCCGGCTGCGTATCGACGCACACGCCCAGGCCGGCCGCGCGGCGGGCGGTTTCAGGGTTCGGGAAGTAGGCGTGGATGAGCGTGTACCGGCGATCCTTGATTGAGCGGTCCGCGGATTCCACCGCATCCAGCACCGCGTCCACGCCCGCGTCCCCGGTTACGTGCGAACACATCTGCCAGCCGAGTCGATGGCCGGTCCGGATGATCGCCTTGAGCTTCTCCGGGCTGATCCGCAGGTCGCCCTGGTAGTTCGGGTCGGTGTTGCCGTAGAGCGGCGTCGCGGCCGCCCCGTATGGCTCGCGCATGAAGGCGGTGCCGTAGAGGATGCCGCCGTCCACGCCGAGCTTCAAGGGGCCGACCTTCACCCAGTCGTCGCCGTCGCCGAACCGAAACGGGAAACCGCGAATGACCTTCTCGGTCCCCGCTTCCGTCCCGTCCGTGGAAAGTCCGATCGTCGTGGTCACGCGCACCGACAGCCGGCCGTCGGTCTTCAGCTTCACGTACGTCCGATAGCCGGCCGGGTTGGTATTGCGCTCAAAGATGCTGGTGATGCCGCACTCGTTGTAGCGGTGGAGGAGTCGGACGAGGCTGTCGAGGTATTCCGCCTCCGGGACGTTGCGGCGGGCGAGGAACTTGGCCGTGAGCGCCCCCGCATCTTCGATGACGCCCGTCGGTTGGCCGTCGGGACCGATGTGAATCTTACCGCCGGCCGGCGGGCGCGTGTCTTTGGTAATGTTCGCGGCCCGCAGTGCCGCTGTGTTGAGCACCTGCACCTGACGGTTGGCGTACTGCCAGTTGAACACCGCCGGACGATCCGGCGCCGCCGCGTCGAGTTCCTGCCGCGTCGGGATGCGGCGTTCCTTGATCCGCGTCACGTCCACCCTCGGGGCCTGGATCCATTCGGCCTGATCGCCCTTCTGAGCCTCCTTACGGACCCAATCCTGAATCTCGCCGATCGATCCGAGCTGGATGAAGGGGTGCGTCACTTCCCCGCGCGCCGCCCCGGTCGCGTGCACGTGACTCTCGATCAGGCCGGGCACGACGGTCTTGCCCTTCGCGTCGAACACTCTCGTTTTGTCCCCCACCAACTGGCGGGCGTCCGCGGTCGAACCGACGTAGGCGAAGACACCGTCGCGGACGGCAACCGCCTCGGCCGTCGAGAACTTTGCATCGACGGTCACGACTTTGCCGTTGAGCAGGACGAGGTCCGCCGGCTTCTCCGCCGCAGCCGACGGCGACGTCGCGATCAGCATTGCGGCGATTGCGAGACGAGATCGCATGATGAGCACTCCAATTGTCTCCAGGTTTCACCGCCCCGGGCGCATCTGCGGGTTGCCGTAATATGGGTACGCGTCGAACTTCTCCGCACCGCCGATCACCCGTGGGTCGGCCGTTTCCTTCAGAATCGCCGTCAATTGTCCGGCGAGACGGCTCTGAACGTCGCGATACTCGCGCTTGCCGACGACGTTGACGAGCTGATCGGGGTCTTTCCGCAAGTCGTACAGCTCCTCGCCGGGCCGCTTGGCGAACGCGAGGTCGAAGAGCCTTCTCACGGCCGGATCGTCGCGGTGATCCATCATGTACGACTTCGTCGGCCCGTTGTCGGTGTCGGCGAACGAGTTGCCGATCTGGGCCTTGTCCCCGTCGGGGATGCCGTTCGGCCACAGGTCCGGCCTGAAGTTGCGAATGTAGAGGAACTCCCTCGTCCGCAGGGCCCGGCTCGGGTAGCCGCCCATGTTGCCCTTTTCCTGCGACGGCACGTGCCGTTCCTTGCCGAAGACGATATGATCCCGCTTCGGGTCGGACTGACCGGTCGTGAGAATTGGCAGCAAGCTGCGTCCGGTCATGTCGGGCGGCGGTTTCACTCCGGCGGCCTGGAGAAATGTCGGGGCGAGGTCGGTCAGACTGACGAAGTCGTCAAATGTTCGACCGCCCTGCAGCTTCCCGCCCCAACCGACCGCCAACGGGACCCGGGTGCCGAGGTCGTACAGGTTGCTCTTCCCGCGCGGGAACGGCATGCCGTGGTCGCCGGTCATGACGACGATCGTGTTGTCCCGCTCGCCCGTCCTGTCCAGGAGTGCGAGCGCCTCGCCGACTTCGCGGTCGAACCGTTGCACGGCGAAGTAGTAGTCGGCAACGTCGGCGCGGACGGTCTCATGATCCGGGAAGCAGGCCGGGAGTTTGATCCGCGACAAGTCCATGCCGCTCTTGACGCCCGACTGCCACTGATAGGGCCGGTGCGGGTCGGGGCTGCCGAACCAGAAGCAGAACGGCTGATCCTTCGGCCGCGCCTTGAGGAACGTGTCGAAGTTGCGAAACGTCGGCCCCGCGGGATTCTGCGTGCGACCTCCCGGCTCAACACGCCCCGGCCCCCAAGCCTTGCGACTGTGGCCGACGAAATAACCGGCGTCGCGCAGAAGCTCTGGATAGGTGCGGAATTTCGCCTGCAAGGTACTGTGCAGGTTCGCGCTCTCCTCCAGACGCCAGTGCCACTGGCCGGTGAGCAGCGCCGCCCGCGACGGCGTACACGACGGCGAGGAGACGAACGCATGCGTAAAGAGCACGCCCTCGCGGGCCAGCCGGTCGAACGTCGGCGTCTTGACGACGGGATCGCCGTAGAGGCCCGCGTGGGGATAGCCCCAGTCGTCGGCGATGGCGAGCAGAATGTTCGGCCGTTCGGCGGCGGCGAGCGGTGTCACCGGTCCGGCTGTCACGGAGGCGAGAGCCACGAGGATTCCGATTGGATTTCGCCGGATCATGACACGTCTCCCGTCATTGAGCGATGACTTTACCAATCTCTCGGCTCACCGACTCGATCAAGACTTCCAGACTCCCTGGCCCGACGGCGGCGATCGTCTCCTGGTAGATGCCCTTGCCGAAGGTCGCCGCCGGCGGGACGTAGCCGGGATGCCAGTCGTTGGTGAGCGTCGCCACGACGATGGCGGTGTCGGGAAACCGGTCCCGAACGGTTCTTTGATACACCTGGTAGAGTTCGCCGGATGTGAAGATCCAAACGGCGCCGCCGAGGCGGCGGATGGTGACGGGGAGCGGATACGCTTGACCCGCGGGCAGGAAGGCGAGCCGTGCTAGTTGCCGATTCATCCGTTCGACGTGGGCGTGGCAATCGCGGACGCCGGCCGGATTGTTCGCCGCCTGGGCCCTCGCCTCTTCCTTCTCCCAATGGGCGAGCTGGGCTCGCGTTTCGGTCTCGTTCGGCAGATCGATTCGATACGGCAGGTCCACGCGGAACCGCTGACACTGCCACGCCGCCTGTCGATCGCGCTCCGCCGTCGGGATCGGTCGATGCCGCCACGGGCCGAGCGTCGCGCCCGAGACGACGGCGCCCGCATACTCGAATCGCGTTCCGGCTGGTGGCATCGACTCGAACGCCGCGAGCGCGGCGAACCCGAGCTGGCGGCCGTTGCGATCCGCGACCGCCGTATCGCCGACGAACCCTTCGCGCGGCCCGAGGTCGCCGGTCGCACCCTGAAGGAACAGGCACGGCGCGGCCGTCTGTTGTTCGACGAC